>NZ_JBANBK010000101.1:0-27198 GCF_053572325.1 Bradyrhizobium sp. UFLA05-112
CGTATGCTGGGCGCGCGTCAGCACCGAGGTGAACGCAACGTCGAAGACGAGGCCTTTCGCCTTCAGCTTGCGGCCGGCTTCTTTGGCCTCGGCAACGCCCTGCTCGGTGAGACCGGGATCTTTCCATCCCGTGAACAGGTTCTTCAGATTCCATTCGCTCTGGCCGTGCCGCACGAGCACGAGAAGACGTTCGCTCATTCCTGCTTTCCGTTCGTTCAGTTATCGCCCAGGCCGAGCACATCGGCCATCGAGTAGAGGCCCGGCTTCTTGCCATGGGCCCACAGCGCCGCCTTCAGCGCGCCATGGGCGAACAGCATGCGGTCCTCGGCGTGATGCGACAGTGTCAGCCGCTCGAAGGGGCCGAGAAAGCTCACGCTGTGATCGCCGGCCGCCGTGCCGCCGCGCAGCGAGGCAAAGCCGATGTCGCCGGAGCGGCGCGCGCCCGTGATGCCGTCGCGGCCGCGGGCCGAATGATCCCTCAGCGAGATGCCGCGACCGCTCGCTGCGGCTTCGCCCAGCATCAGAGCCGTGCCGGAGGGTGCGTCGACCTTGGCACGGTGGTGCGTTTCCACGATTTCGATATCGAAGTTGTCGCCCAGCGACTGCGCCACGCGCTTGACCAGCGCAGTGAGCAGATTGACGCCGAGGCTCATATTGCCGGATTTGACGACAACGGCGCGGTTGGTGACGCTCTTGATCACCGCGTCATCCGACGCCGAAAGACCGGTTGTACCGATGACATGAACGAGCCCGCGCTGCGCGGCGATCGCGACATTGGCGATGGTCGCGGCCGGCACGGTGAAGTCGAGAATGCCATCGGCCTCTGCCGACATCGCCCAGAGATCGGCCGAGAGTTGCACGCCATTGGCCGGGAGCCCCGCGAGAACACCGGAATCCTTGCCCAGGAGTTCCGAGCCCGGCGCTTCGAGCGCGCCCGCCAGCACCGCGCCCTCGGTCTCGGAAATCGCACGCGTCAACGTCCGGCCCATCCGGCCGCCGGCTCCCGCAACAATCAAGCGCATGTCGGACATGGTATGATCCTCTTCCGGGCCCGTTGTAGCGGGGGGACGCTGTTCCGGCAACCGAGGGGGACACGCAAGCCCGCCGTCATTCCGGGGCGGCTCGCAGAGCCGAACCCGGAATCCCGAAGTTGTGGCGCGAGATTCCGGGTTCGCCCTTCGGGCGCCCCGGAATGACACTGCCTGCCTACGGCTGCGGGCCGTCATAGCCCTCGATGACGATGAGGTCGGCGATCGAATGCGGCTGGCGCACCTTGATGTTGGCCTGGTATTCCGGCGAGTTGTAGCAGGCGAGCGCGGTCTCGTAGTCGGGGAATTCAATCACGACGTTGCGTGCGCGGCTCTGGCCCTCGACGCTGGTGAGCTTGCCGCCGCGAACGACGTAGCGTCCGCCGAACTTCTTGAAGATCGCGAGGTTCGCCGCCGCATAGGGCTTGTAGCCCTCGTCATTGTGCACGTCGACGCGCCCGATCCAGTAGCCTTTTGCTGCCATTCTTCTTCTCCTTGTGATGTTCAGGTCAACGCCTGCGCGATCTCGGCCTGGATGGCCTCGGCAGTCGCCTTGGGATCTGTGGCTTCGACGATGGGACGTCCGACCACGAGATAGTCGGCGCCCGCGGCAATCGCGCGTCCCGGCGTCATGATGCGCTTCTGGTCGCCGGTCGCCGCGCCTGCGGGACGGATGCCGGGCGTGACGAGGTTCATCTGGTGACCGACGATCTTGCGCAGGCTACCGGCTTCCTCGGGCGCGCAGACGAGCCCGTCGACGCCGAGCACCTGCGCCTGCTGCGCGCGCGCCTCGACCAGCTCGGAGACGCCGATCCGGTAGCCGGCCGCATGCAGATCATCGTCATTGTAGGAGGTCAGCACGGTCACGCCGAGAATCTTCAGGGCGGACGACCCACGCCCTTCGACCGCCGCCTTCATGGTCTGCGGGTAGGCGTGCACGGTAAGGAAGGTCGCGCCGAGCTTGCTGATGCTCTGGACGCCCTGCATCACCGTGTTGCCGATGTCATGCAGCTTGAGATCGAGGAACACTTTCTTGCCGCGGTCCGCGAGCTTGCCGACCAGCGGCAAGCCGCCGGCATAAGTGAGCCGATAGCCGATCTTGTAGAAGGTAACGCTGTCGCCGAGCCGATCAATCATCGCCTCCGCCAGCTCCGGGCTCGGCAGGTCGAGCGCGACGATCAGGCGGTCGCGGGGGGCGATTTCGGCTTGCGTCATGTCACCTCACATCATGCGTTGGGAAATGTCGATCAGTTGCCGCACCAGGTCCTGCAACGCGGCGATATCGCCCTCGTTCTTCAGCCTGTCCATATCGTCATAGGCCTGGTCGGCAAAGGCGAGCGCGAGCTGGCTGGCAATCACATTGGCGTGGCACGAGGTCAGGATCAATCGCAGCGCCTGGAGCGCACGCGCGCCGCCGAGCCTGCTCTGAGATGCGCCGGCGATCGCAAAAGCACGGTTGCGAAAAACTTCGCCGCGCCTCTCGTGTGGGTCCTGGACGCGACTGATCCAGTCGATCGCATTCTTGAGCAGCGCCGGCACGGAGGCGTTGTATTCCGGCGTGACGATCAGGATCCCCTGATGCGCGCCGATCATGCGCTTTAGGTTGACCGCGTGCTTCGGGACGCCGGACTTCACATACAGGTCTTCGTCATAGATCGGCAGTGGAAAGTCGGCGAGCGAGATGCGCGTGACGTCGACGCCGGCCTGGGCGAATTCATAGGCGGCGACCGCCGCCAGCTTCGCATTGTGCGAGCCGGTGCGCAGCGAGCCGGGAATGACCAGGATCTTGGGTGCGGGCATCCAGAAAAACGCGTTCGGCGAAAAGGGTCCGCCGCGCGAAGACGAAAGCCGGCGGAATTAGTCTTTGCGATACACCCAGACGCGGGCCGGCGGAAGGTTCATCCAGATCCGTTCCGAGGCCTCTGTGGACACGCCGGGCAGCGATTTCGGGATCGGCGGCACCACCGAATAGGTGAACTGCACGAAAGGCGAGCCGGGCGCGAGCGCGGCGAAGGAATCGCGAATCAGCCTCAGGCGCGTGAACATCGGCTTGGTGACCAGCGGCAGGCCGGACACAACGGCAGAGGCGGGCGCGCTCAGCACTTTCCAGAGCGTGTCGCGCAGGCGGTAGGCATCGCCCTGCACCACCGTAGCTTGCGGATAGCGGTCGCGCAGCAGCGCGCAGAAGCCGGGATTGTATTCGACAAGGACGAGACGCTTCTGGTCGATGCCGCGCTCGACCAGCGCACTGGTGATGGCGCCGGTGCCGGGTCCGAGCTCGACTACCGGTGCGTCCGAATCGACATCGACATATTGCGCCATGGTGCGGGCGAGCAGCCGGCCCGACGGCATCACCGCCCCCATGTGGAGCGGCTTTTCAATCCACGACCGGAGAAAGCGTACCTCGTCGTCGAGACGGGGCTTCTTCAACGCGCGCACGGACGATTGCATGGGCATGTCAGGACCGGACGGGACCGCGTCGCCGCGGCGTGTCAAAAAATGGTCATAGAGACGTATAGGCCGCGAACGATACGGTCAAGCCGCGTCAATTCGCCCGATTACCGAAGAAATCCTTGACCTTGGCGAAGAAGCCCACGGATTCCGGCTGGGTCGCGCCGGAGGAGAGCTTTTCGAACTCGGCCAGCAATTCCTGCTGCTTCTTGGTGAGGTTTTGCGGTGTCTCGACGGCGACCTGGACGTACATGTCGCCCATCTGGCGCGAGCGCAGCACCGGCATGCCCTTTGATGCAATGCGGAATCGGCGACCGGACTGGGTTCCGGCCGGAATCTTCACCTTGGACTTGCCCTTGTCGATGGTCGGCACCTCGAACTCGCCGCCAAGGGCCGCCGTGACCATCGAGATCGGCACGCGGCAATGCAGATCGGCGCCATCGCGCTGGAAGAACTGGTGCTGGGACAGCGACAGGAAAATGTAGAGGTCGCCGGCCGGACCGCCGCGCACCCCCGCCTCGCCTTCACCGGCGAGCCTGATCCGCGTGCCGTCCTCGACGCCCTGGGGAATGTTGACCGACAGTGTCCGCTCGCGCGTGACCCGCCCCTGCCCTGCGCAGGACGGACAGGCGTCCTCGATCATCTGGCCGCGGCCCTGGCAGCCCGGGCAGGTGCGCTCCAGCGTGAAGAAACCCTGCGACTGCCGCACGCGGCCAGCGCCGGCGCAGGTCGAGCAGGTCTTCGGCTTGGTGCCGGCCTTGGCGCCGGTGCCCGAGCAGGATTCGCAGGTGACGGAGACCGGGATCTCGATCTGCGCGGTCTTGCCGCCGAAGGCTTCCTCGAGCGTGATCTCCATGTTGTAGCGCAGGTCGGCCCCACGCTCGCGGCCGCCACGGCCGCGCTGTCCGGCCATGCCGAACAGGTCTTCGAAAATGTCCGAAAAGGAGGAGGCGAAGCCTGCGCCGAAACCGGCGCCGCCGCCGCCGAAGCCGCCACCCTGCTCGAAGGCCGCGTGGCCATAACGGTCGTAGGCGGCGCGCTTGTCCTTGTCCTTCAGGACCTCATAGGCCTCGTTGATTTCCTTGAAGCGGACTTCGCTGCTGTCGTCCCCGGGATTGCGGTCGGGGTGGAATTTCATCGCCAGTTTGCGGAAGGACGATTTCAGGATGGAATCGTCGGCGTCGCGTTCGACTTCGAGGGTTTCGTAATAGCAGCGCTTGGTGGACATGTTGAACCCGGTCTAGTCGCAGTTCACGTCGGGGTGAAACAACGTCGCCACGCGACGATACGAGCGCCCTCGCGCCTTGCGGCAGAGGACTGCAAAGCAGCGTTCAGAATAGCGGCTGGGAGTTGATCGATCGTAACGGGGAGGCGCCCCGTTTGGCCCGGCGCGAAAGCCTCCCCCTGTCGGGGGAGGGCCGTCGCGTTATGGGTCCAAGCCATCCGCATCATGACCCTCGCGGGCTTTAAGCGGACTTCTTGTTGTTCTTGTCGTCGTCGACTTCGGTGAATTCCGCGTCGACGACGTCGTCCTTGGCAGCATCCTTCTTGGCGTCGGCCTCGGCCTGCTGCTTGTACATGGCTTCGCCGAGCTTCATCGAAGCCTGGGCCAGCGTGTTGGTCTTGGCCTTGATCGCCTCGGCATCATCGCCCTTCAGCGCTTCCTTGAGGTCGCTGACGGCATCCTCGATGGCGCGGCGCTCGGTCTCGGCAACCTTCGAACCGTGCTCGGCCAGCGCCTTCTCGGTGGAGTGCACCAGTGCGTCGGCATGGTTCTTCGCGTCGACCGCCTCGCGGCGCTGCTTGTCGGCCGCGGCATTGGCCTCGGCGTCCTTGACCATCTTGTCGATGTCGGCTTCCGACAGGCCGCCGGAGGCCTGGATGCGGATCTGCTGCTCCTTGCCCGTCGCCTTGTCCTTGGCCGACACGTTGACGATGCCGTTGGCGTCGATGTCGAAGGTCACCTCGATCTGCGGCATGCCGCGCGGGGCCGGCGGAATCCCCATCAGGTCGAACTGGCCGAGCATCTTGTTGTCGGCCGCCATCTCACGCTCGCCCTGGAAGACGCGGATGGTGACCGCGTTCTGGTTGTCCTCGGCGGTCGAGAACACCTGGCTCTTCTTGGTCGGGATCGTGGTGTTGCGGTCGATGATGCGGGTGAACACGCCGCCCAGCGTCTCGATGCCGAGCGACAGCGGGGTGACGTCGAGCAGCAGCACGTCCTTGACGTCGCCCTGGAGCACGCCGGCCTGGATCGCAGCGCCGATCGCGACGACTTCGTCGGGGTTGACGCCCTTGTGCGGCTCCTTGCCGAACAGCTGCTTCACGACTTCCTGGACCTTCGGCATGCGCGACATGCCGCCGACCAGAACGACTTCACCGATCTCACCGGCGGTGACGCCGGCATCCTTCAGCGCCTTGCGGCAGGGCTCGACGGTCTTCTGGATGAGGTCATCGACCAGCGCCTCGAACTTGGCGCGGGTGAGCTTCATGGTCAGATGCTTCGGCCCGGTCTGGTCCGCCGTGATGAACGGCAGGTTGATCTCGGTCTGCGTCGTCGAGGACAGCTCGATCTTGGCCTTTTCAGCGGCTTCCTTCAGACGCTGCAAGGCGAGCTTGTCGTTGCGCAGGTTGATGCCCTGCTCCTTCTGGAACTCGTCGGCGAGATAGCCAACGAGGCGCATGTCGAAATCCTCGCCGCCGAGGAAGGTGTCGCCGTTGGTCGACTTCACCTCGAACACGCCGTCGCCGATCTCGAGAATCGAAATATCGAACGTGCCGCCGCCGAGGTCGTACACGGCGATCGTGCCGGCCTTGGTCTTGTCCAGACCATAGGCTAGCGCAGCCGCGGTCGGCTCGTTGATGATGCGCAGCACTTCAAGGCCCGCGATCTTGCCGGCGTCCTTGGTCGCCTGGCGCTGGGCGTCGTTGAAGTAGGCAGGAACGGTGATGACGGCCTGGTCGACCTTCTGGCCGAGATGGGCTTCCGCGGTCTCCTTCATCTTCTGCAGGATGAACGCCGAGACCTGCGAGGGCGAGTAGGTCTGGCCGTCGGCCTCGACCCAGGCGTCGCCGTTGGAAGCCTTCACGATCTTGTACGGAACGAGCTTCTTGTCCTTCTCGACCATCGGGTCGTCGTAGCGGCGGCCAATGAGGCGCTTCACTGCGAAGAAGGTGCGCTCGGGATTGGTGACGGCCTGGCGCTTGGCAGGCTGGCCGACGAGGCGCTCACCGTCGTCCGTGACGGCGACGATCGAAGGCGTCGTGCGCATGCCTTCGGAATTCTCGATGACTTTGGCGTTCTTGCCATCCATTACGGCGACGCACGAATTCGTGGTGCCGAGGTCGATCCCAATGACCTTTCCCATGGTCCTGATATCCTTCTTTATTGCGGCAGGTTGGTTGGGCCCAGAAGGCACCCGATCCAAAACCCCCTAAGATCAAACATCCGCGATATTGCGATGGTTGAGGCTCATATAGGAGGGGGGGAGGGGCCCGCAAGGACCGAACGCAAGTTTCAGCCGCGAAAACATTGGGTTTTGGAAGATCATATCGGCCTTTGGAGGCCCTTGACGGTGAGGGTTTATTAACGGGTTCAGCGGTCAGCCGGACCATGCCCGGCGGTGCGCCCCACCCTGTTACGGCGCAGCCAAACCCGTTAAAAGTCCGGGCGGCCGGACAGCGCCGCCAGGGGCCACGCCCCGCGCGACAAAGGGGCCCGACGGCCCACCATCGAACGGCCTCAATGTGGACCAAGTAGACTAGCCATGAAATTGATACGCCCCCTCGCCGCGCTCGCCGTCCTCATTGCCTCCGCCGTTCCGGCCCTTGCGGCCGATGCCATCTTCCCGCCGGGCCTGCGCGTCGGCATGGTGCCGTTGATCGGTCTCTCCCAGGCCAAGACCTTTCCGGGCTTCGAGAGCGAGGACGGAGGCGTGAAGGTGCTGGTCACCGAGCTGCCGCCCGACGCCTATGGCGAGGTATCCAACGCCTTCAAGGCCAATCCCGGCGGCGCTGGCGGCATCAAGCCGGACAAGATCGAGACGCCGGCGGGCCTTGCCTATTACACCGTCGAGACCGGCAAGGCCGGCACGGCAACGGTGAAGCGCTATTCGATGATCGTGCCGGGCACCGGCTTCTCCGGCTATGTCGCCGTGCAGGTCCCCGAGAACGCCACCAAGATCTACTCGGACGACGCGGTGCGGCAGATGTTCGCCACCGCCGTCACGCGCAAGGAGGTGCCGGTCGACGAGCAGCTCGCGCAGATGCCGTTCAGGATCACCGATCTCGCCGACTTCAAGAACGTCCGCATGCTGTCGCCGGGCGCCAGCATCGTGCTCGCCGACGGCGACGAGACCACGGGCTTCGAGCCCAAGCCGTACATGATCATCGGCCTGATCGGTGCAACGCCGCAGCAGCCGGATGATCGCGCCCGCTTCGCGCAGGAGGCGGCGATGCAGATCCCCGGCATGCGCGAGTCCAGAATCACCATGTCCGAGCCGATCCGTGTCAACGGCCAGCCGGCCATCGAAACCCGGCTCGACGGCGTCAGCGGCAAGGACAAGACCCAGGTCACGGTGGTGCAGTGGATCCGCTTCGGCGGCGGCACGTCGCTGCGCATCATCGCCAGCGCCCCGCGCGACCAGTGGTCGGAGGCCTTCACGCGCTTCCGCGCGGTGCGCGACGGCATCCAGCCCAAAGGCTGACTGTCTCCACAATGGACAGTGCGCTCCCTCCCCCGCTCGCGGGGGAGGGTTGGGGAGAGGGTGTCTCCACAATCGAGAACCCCCAAGAGGATAGAGCCCTCACCCGGCGCCTTGCGCCGACCTCTCCCGCAGGCGGGAGAGGAGCACCGAGCCCTCGGCTCAAGCTCGATTTC
Organism: Bradyrhizobium sp. UFLA05-112; assembly: GCF_053572325.1. NCBI lineage: Bacteria > Pseudomonadati > Pseudomonadota > Alphaproteobacteria > Hyphomicrobiales > Nitrobacteraceae > Bradyrhizobium > Bradyrhizobium sp. UFLA05-112. The sequence goes on from NZ_JBANBK010000101.1 coordinate 8,359, forward strand.
TCACCAAAGCCGGCCGCATTTTCGAGCTTTTGTTCGTATACTAATGGAACTACGCTTTCCTTCCTGGTTCATCCTGGAGGGAAGACGTACGATACTGGATCGGCGCAAAGTACTCGCGGGCGTTTCCACTGTTGCTCTCGCGAGCCTCGTTTCAAGCAAGCTCTGGGCGGCGACGGCGATCAAGCCCGACGATGCCTCCGCGCTGCTCGTGATCGACGTGCAAAACTGCTTCCTGCCCGGTGGCAGCCTCGCCGTGAAGGAGGGCGAGCAGGTGGCGCCGATCATCAACAAGATCGCAAAAACGTTCGCCAATGTCGTGATGACGCAGGACTGGCACACGCCGGGGCACGTGTCGTTTGCCTCGGTCCATTCCGGCAAGAAGCCGTTCGAGACCATAGACCTGCCCTATGGCAAGCAGGTGCTGTGGCCCGACCATTGCGTGCAGGGCACCGACGGCGCGGCGCTGTCGAAGGATCTGTCGATCCCGCAGGCCGAGCTCATCATCCGCAAGGGTTTTCACAAGGACGTCGATAGCTACTCGGCTTTGCTGGAAGCCGACGGCAAGAGATCGACGGGCCTCGCCGCCTATCTGAAGTCGCGCAAGATCAAGCGCGTCTTCGTCGCAGGGCTAGCCACCGATTTCTGCGTCGCCTGGACCGCGCTCGACGCGCGCAAGGCCGGCTTCGAAGTCTATGTGGTGGAAGACGCCTGCCGCGGCATCGACAATCAGGGCTCGCTGGCCAAAGCGTGGGCCGACATGGCCAAGGCCGGCGTGAAGCGGATCCAGTCTGCGGATATCGCGGCCACGGCGTAAGCTATTTGACCCTCATGGTGAGGGGCGCGAAGCGCCGTCTCGAACCATGAAGGCCGAGCTGCAGCAGCGGGGCCTTCATCCTTCGAGACGCCGCGTTCCGCGGCTCCTCAGGATGAGGGTTCAGGTTTGTGTGCGTGGCGAAGCGCGGCTTACGCCGCGCCGTTCGACTCGTTGTTGTTGGCGGCGGCAGCGGCTTTCGCGCCGCCCTTGGCGACGCCGACCAGAGCCGGGCGCAGCACGCGTTCGCCAATGGTGTAGCCGGCCTGGACCACCTGAACCACCGTGCCCGACGGCACCGACGGATCGGGCACCTCGAACATCGCCTGCTGGAAGTTCGGATCGAACTTCTGGCCCGAGGGGTCGAACTTCTTCACGCCGTGCTTTTCCAGCGCGTTGAGCAGCGAGCGCTCGGTGAGCTCCACGCCCTCGATCAGCGCGGTCAGGCCGGGATCGGCATTGGCACGCGCCTCGGCCGGCACCGCATCGAGCGCACGCTGGAGGTTGTCGGCGATGTCGAGCACGTCGCGCGCAAAACCCGTGATGCCGTAGAGGCGCGCGTCGGCGACCTCCTTGGTGGTGCGCTTGCGTAAATTCTCCATCTCGGCCAGCGTCCGCAGCATGCGGTCGCGCGCCTCAGCGGCTTCCTTCTGCAAGACCTCGACCGAGCCGGGTTCCGGATCGTCGGGCATGATGTAGGGCTTCGACACCACGGGCTCGCCGGTCGGCGCAGTCGTGTCTTCGGGTTGCCGGTCTTGCTCGGTCATCGGCTGCCTTCTCGAACTCGTCTCAAGGGATTTTTCTCGCCGGGATATCGTGCTTTGCAGCGCGAAAATCAAGCACCCGTGATCAGGCGAAAACGGGCGTCAGCCACCCAGAAGGCGGCTGACGATACGGGCGGCATAGTCCACGGTCGGGATCACGCGGGCATAATTCAGCCGCGTCGGCCCGATCACGCCCAAGACGCCGACGATATGACCGGCGGCATCCCGATAGGGCGAGATGATCGTCGAGGAGCCCGACAGCGAGAACAGCTTGTTCTCCGAGCCGATGAAGATGCGCACGCCCTCCGCGGTCTCGGCGCGCCCGAGCAGGTCGATCACGCCGCGCTTGGTCTCGAGATCGTCGAACAGCAGCCGCACCCGCTCGAGATCCTCCAGCGCATGCAGGTCTTCGAGCAGATTGGCGTGGCCGCGCACGATGAGCTGGCGGTCCTCGTTCTCGCCGCCGGACCAGCTCGCGATGCCCGCCGCGATCACCTTCTGGGTGAGCTGGTCGAGCTCGGCTCGGGCCTGCCCGAGTGCGGTTTCCAGCTCCAGCCGCGCCTCGGCGAGGGTACGGCCGCGGATGCGGGCATTGAGGAAGTTTGACGCCTCGGTCAGCGCCGAGGACGGAACTCCGGGCGGCAGCGTCAGCACGCGGTTCTCGACCTGGCCATCCTCGCCGACCAGGATCACCAGCGCCCGCTCCGGTTCCAGGCGGACGAATTCGATATGCTTCAGCCGCGCATTGGACTTCGGCGTCAAGACTACGGCCGCGGCGCGGGTGAGGCCCGACAGCCGCGTCAGCGCCTCCTCCAGCGCCGCCTCGACCGACTGGGCGTGGCCGACGGTCGTGAGCTGGCTCTGGATCGATTGCCGCTCGGCCTCGTTGAGCTCGCCGACCTGCATCAGGGCATCGACGAAGAAGCGCAAGCCGAGTTCCGTCGGCAGCCGGCCGGCGGAGGTGTGCGGGGCGTAGATCAGGCCGAGCTGTTCCAGATCGGCCATGACGTTGCGCACCGAGGCCGGCGACAGCGGCAGCGCGATCAAGCGGGAAATATTGCGCGAGCCGACCGGCTCGCCGGTCGCCAGATAACTCTCGACGATTTGGCGAAAGATGTCGCGGGAACGCTCGTTGAGCTGGGCGAGGCCCGCGCGCGGCGCGATCAGATGAATCGGATCGTGATGGGCCACAGACGGTAACTCCTCTCAGATGCACATAATTTGTCCATCCAGAAGGCCCCTGACAAGCGCGTCTTTGGCCAATCCCCGGACGGCGTTTCGTTGCCCCCGGGGGAAAAGCCCTTGCCGGGCCCCCTTCCCCCTCCTACAAGCACCGCGAACAGCCTTTTCCCTGCGAGTTTTGGAGGATTTCCCATGCGGCCAAGCCGCCGTGCGCCCGACGAATTGCGCCCCGTGACGCTGGAGCGCGGCGTGGTCAAATATGCGGAAGGCTCCTGCCTGGTGAAATTCGGCGACACCCATGTGCTCGTCACCGCCACACTGGAGGAGCGCCTGCCGCCGTGGCTGAAGGGTCAGGGCCGCGGCTGGGTCACCGCCGAATACGGCATGCTGCCGCGTGCGACCTCGGAACGTACTCGCCGCGAGGCTTCTGCCGGCAAGCAGAGCGGCCGCACCGTCGAGATCCAGCGCCTGATCGGCCGCTCGCTTCGCACCATCGTCGATCTCGAAGCGCTCGGCGAGCGTCAGATCACGGTCGATTGCGACGTGCTCCAGGCCGACGGCGGCACGCGCACGGCCTCGATCACCGGCGCCTGGGTGGCGCTGGCCGATTGCATCAACTGGATGAAGACGCGCAACATGATCAACGCCAACGTGCTGCGCGACAACGTCGCCGCGATCTCCTGCGGCATCTATCAGGGCACACCGGTGCTGGATCTCGACTACGCCGAGGACTCCGAGGCCGAGACCGACGCCAATTTCGTCATGACGGGCGATGGCCGCATCATCGAGGTCCAGGGCACCGCGGAACGCGAGCCGTTTACGCAGGAGGAGTTCCTGTCGCTGATGGCGCTGGCCCGCAAGGGTGTCGCGCGTCTCGTGGACTTGCAGAAAATGGCGGTGGCGTAGTCAATAGGCCATGCACCGGCGAATCACAGGCAAGCTCATCATCGCGACCCATAATCCCGGCAAGCTTGCCGAGATGCGGGAGCTGCTGGCGCCGCACGGTGTCGAGGCGGTCTCGGCGGGCGAACTTGGCCTCGACGAGCCCGAGGAGACCGGCCACGACTTTCGCAGCAATGCCGCGATCAAGGCCATCGCCGCCGCGAAGGCAATGAGGCTTCCGGCCTTCGCCGATGATTCCGGCATCGTGGTCGACGCCCTCGACGGCGCACCGGGAATCTACAGTGCGCGCTGGGCGGGCCCGAAGAAGGATTTTGCCGCGGCGATGGCGCAGATCGAGCGCCTGTTGAGGGAGCGCGGCGCGACCGCGCCGGACAAGCGCAAAGCGCATTTCGTCTCCGCGCTCTGCGTCGCCTGGCCCGACGATCATCTCGAGGAAGTCGAGGCGCGCGTCGACGGCACGCTGGTCTGGCCGCCGCGCGGCACCGCCGGCTTCGGCTACGACCCGATGTTTTTGCCCGACGGCCACACGCGCACCTTTGGCGAGATGGAAAGCATCGAGAAGCACGGCCTCCCGCCATTGGGCCTTGGCTTGTCGCACCGTGCCCGCGCCTTCGTGAAACTTGCGGAGATCTGCCTTGAGCCGCGCTGACAGGGACGCCTTCGGCGTCTACGTGCACTGGCCGTTCTGCCTGTCGAAGTGTCCCTATTGCGACTTCAACAGCCATGTCCGCCACGCTGCGATCGACGAGGCGCGCTTCGCAAACGCCTTCGCCCGCGAGATCGAGACAACGGCCGCGCGCGCCCCCGGCCGCGAGGTTACCTCGATCTTCCTTGGCGGCGGCACGCCGTCGCTGATGCAGCCCGCAACCGTCGGCGCCGTGCTAGAGGCGATCGGCAAGCACTGGCGCGTCGCTGGCGATGTCGAGGTCACGCTGGAAGCCAACCCGACCAGCGTCGAGGCGACGCGCTTTGCCGGCTATCGCGCCGCCGGCGTCAACCGCGTCTCGCTCGGCGTGCAGGCGCTCGACGATGTCTCGCTGAAGATGCTCGGACGCCTGCACAGCGCGCGCGAGGCGCTGGATGCGGTTGCGATCGCACGCCGCTCGTTCGACCGCTACTCGTTCGACCTGATCTACGCGCGCCCGGACCAGACGCCGGCGATGTGGGAGGGTGAGCTCCGCCATGCCATCGACGAAGCCGCCGAGCATTTGTCGCTCTACCAGCTCACCATCGAGGAAGGCACGCCGTTCTTCGGACTGCACCAGGCCGGCAAGCTGAAGACGCCGGACGAGGCGGTCGCGCGCGCGCTCTATGACGTCACGCAGGAGACCTGCGACAAGCTCGGCCTGCCCGCCTACGAGATTTCCAATCACGCACGCCGTGGCGCCGAGTGCCGGCACAATCTGGTCTACTGGCGCGGCGAGGAATATGCCGGCATCGGTCCCGGTGCCCATGGCCGGCTCGACATCGACGGCATCAGGCACGCGACCGCCACCGAGAAGCGTCCCGAAGCCTGGCTGATGCGGGTCGAGACCAATGGCGACGGCGTCGTCACCGACGAGCTCCTCAACAGCGAGGAGCGCGCCGACGAATTCCTGCTGATGGGGCTGCGCCTCGCCGAAGGCATCGATCCCAAGCGCTATGCCGCGCTCGCCGGCCGCCCGCTCGATCCCCGCCGCATCGCGCTTCTGCGTGAGGAAGGTGCCATCACCGTCGACACGACCGGCCGCCTGCGCGTGACCAGCAGCGGATTCCCGGTGCTGGATGCGGTGGTTGCGGATCTCGCGGCGTAGCGAGATGTCGTAGGGTGGGCAAAGCGAAAGCGTGCCCACCTCTTCTGTCGCAATCGTGTTCTGTCGCAATCGTGGAGATATGGTGGGCACGGCGCGAAGAGCGCCTTTGCCCACCCTACGAGAGCTCCACTTGCGGCTACGCCCCAAAACTCTTCGGCGAGCCTGCGACCGCGACGCCGCCGCCGGTGGTCACCTTCATCACCGCTAATCCCCGCTCGTTGGTGCCGTCGGCGCGGAAGCGGAACAGGCCGTCGATGCCGGCGAAGCCGGACGGATTGGTGAGAACGTCCTGCGAGAAGCGCGTGGTGCCTTGCGTGCGCGCCAGCGCAGCGACGAGCGCCACCGCATCATAGGCGAGCGTCGCCGTACGCACCGGCTCGGCGCCATATTTCGTGCGGTAGCGGCCGGAGAAGGCGCGAAAGCCCGCCGGGTCCGGCGCGGCGTAAAGACCGCCCTGCAGCGCCTGGCTGGCATAGACGCGCGGATTGTCCCACAGGCCGGTGCCGAGCAGCTGGATGTTGCGCAGGTTGGCGCCGGCAGCGGTCAGGGCATCGGCCACCGCAACGACGGAATCGCCGTCATCGGCGATGAACAGCGCGTCAGCACTGCCGAGCGCCTGCGCGACGTTGCGCGCCGGGGTGGCGCGATCGCCGCCGAATTTCTCGAACGCAACCACGCGTCCGCCCCGCCGCGGCACCGCCGCCTTGAAGGCCGCCTCCACCACGTTGCCATAGGCATTCTCCGGCAGCAGCGCCGCGAAGGAGCGTTTTCCGATGCTGGCGGAATATTCGACGATGCGGTTGACGTCCGACTCGGGCAGGAAGCTCAACAGGAAGACGCCGCGGCCGGCGATGCTGGCATCGGTCGAGAATGCCATCACCGAGATGCCGCGCGAGCGCGCGACCTGCGCAACGGCCGGCACGGATTGGGCGAACAACGGCCCCAGAATGATCTCCGCACCTTCGTCGACCGCCTGCTGCGCGCCGCCTTGCGCGCCCTGCGGCGTGCCGTTGTCGTCCTTGATCAGGAGCTGGACGTTCGGGTTCTGGAATTCGGCGAGCGCCATCTCGGCGGCGTTGCGCATCGACTGCGCGGCGAGCCCGGCATTGCCGGCGGCCGACAGCGGCAGGATCAGGCCGACCTTCACCCCGCCGGTGCCGGCGGTGGTGGCCTGCTGCTGCGGCCCGGCAGGCCCCGGCTGAGGGGAGGATGAGCTGAACGGATTGGAAAACTGGCTGAGGCTCTGCTGCACGCCGGTGCAGGCCGAGAGCAAGGGCGCGCCGAGCAGGAGCCCGAGCGCGCTCCGCCGGGTCGCTCCCGACAATCGGGGCCCGGAGGTGGGAGACTTGGGGTAGCGCGGGCCCGGCATGGCAGCTCTTCGTAACGACCAGCCTATCCAGGCCCAGTCAGGACTTCACCTCCGCAAGGGAGGACGCGGATTGCAGCATATTGTCGGCAAATAGTTAACCAAAACAAAAGGATAATAACCGCTTAACGCGGCCGCCCCTTCACGATGGCAAGCTGTCCGCCGATTTTGCCGGGCTGCACCAACGCGGGCTTTTCGCCGCGAATATGGCGCAAGCGCGTCTCTCCCTTTAAGTATCCATTATGCGCGCAAAAGCCGCCCCGATAAATACGCCTGAAGGTGCGGCGGAACCCGCCGCGCGCGGTTTTGCCATTGGCACCCATCACTTTTCAGCCAGCAAGGCGGCGCCGGGCCTCTACCTCGTCGCCACCCCCATCGGCAATCTCGGCGACATCACCCTGCGGGCGCTCGAGACGCTCGCCGGCGTCGACATCATTGCCTGCGAGGACACCCGGATCACGCGGCGGTTGACCGAGCGTTACGGCATCGCCGCGCAGCTCAAACCCTATCACGAGCACAATGCGGAGGCTGCGCGGCCAAAGATCCTGCAGGCGCTGGCGCAGGGCGGCTCGATCGCGCTGGTCTCCGATGCCGGCACGCCGCTGATCTCCGACCCCGGCTTCAAGCTGGTGCGCGAAGTCTCTGCCGCGGGCCACGCGGTCTACGCGCTGCCCGGCCCGTCCTCGGTGCTGGCAGCCTTGTCGGTCGCGGCGCTGCCGACCGACCGCTTCTTCTTCGAAGGCTTTTTGCCGGCCAAATCAACCGCGCGCCGCAAGCGGCTCAGCGAGCTCGCCCGTATCGACGCGACCCTGGTGCTGTTCGATTCCGGCAATCGCGTGCAGGAGACGCTGGCCGATCTCGCCGACGTCATGGGCAATCGCGAAGCCGCGATCTGCCGCGAGCTGACGAAGCTGCACGAGGAGATCTCGCGCAGCTCCCTCAGCGAGCTCGCCGGCCGGGCCGATCAGCTTGAGACCCGTGGCGAATTCGTGCTGGTCATCGGCCCGCCGGCTTCAGATGCGCAGGAGATGACGCCGGATGCGCTCGACGAGCTGCTGCGCGAACAGCTCGCGATCAGCAGCCTCAAGGACGCGGTCGCGCATGCGGTCGAGCTCTCCGGCCGGCCGCGTCGCGAGGTCTATGCCCGCGCGCTCGAACTCGCCAAGAATCTGCACAAGGATCTGCACAAGAATTTGCGGGGCGATGATGGCGAAGACTGACGGCGCCCGGCCCGCCGAGCCAAAACTCCCCTCGCCCGAACGTGTCGCCGCGTTCCAGACCGGCATTTCCGCGGAAAGCCGCGCCGCGGCCTTCCTGATCGCCAAGGGCTATCGCATTCTGGCGCGACGCTTCCGCACGCCGCATGGCGAGATCGACATCGTGGCGCGCCGGCGCAACCTGATCGCCTTCGTCGAAGTCAAGGCCCGCGCCAGCCTCGATGAGGCCGCCTTCGCCGTGACGCCGCGCCAGCAGCAGCGCATCATCGATGCCGCACAAGGGTGGCTTGCAGCGCATCCCGAGCATGCCGAATTTGAATTGCGATTTGACGCCATGCTGATTGCGCCGCGGTCACTTCCGCGCCATGTGTTGGCGGCATTCGACGCCTCGACCTGAAAGGCAGCCCATGAAACTGAACGTCGCCGTCCAGATGGACCCCATCGCCCGCATCAACATCCGCGGCGATTCCACCTTTGCGCTGCTTCTGGAGGCGCAGAAGCGCGGCCACGGGCTGTCCTACTATACGCCCGACAAGCTGTCGCAGGTTGGCGACGAGCTGGTCGCACCGGTCCAGCTTCTGACCGTGCGTGACGAGCCCGGCAATCACTTCACCCTCGGCGAGCCCAGGCGCGAGGCGCTGAGCGGCTTTGACGTGGTGCTGCTGCGCCAGGATCCGCCGTTCGATCTCGCCTACATCACCTCGACCCATTTCCTGGAGCGCATCCATCCCAAGACGCTGGTCGTCAACGACCCCGCGAGCGTGCGCAACGCGCCGGAAAAGCTGTTCGTGATGAACTTTCCGCAGCTGATGCCGCCGACGCTGATCTCGCGCGACCTCGACGAGATCAACGCTTTCCGCGAGCAGCATGGCGCCGTCGTGATGAAGCCCCTGCACGGCCACGGCGGCGCAGCCGTGTTCCGCGTGATGCCGCAGGACATGAATTTCGGCTCGCTCTACGACATGTTCTCGGTGACCTTCAAAGAACCCTGGGTGATCCAGCAGTTCATTCCCGAGGTCAAGCACGGCGACAAGCGCATCATCCTGGTCAACGGCGAGTTCGCCGGCGCCGTCAACCGCGTCCCGGCGCCCGACGATCTCCGCTCCAACATGGTGCGCGGCGGCGCAGCGCAAGCAACCGACCTCACCCCGCGCGAACGCGAGATTTGTGAAACGGTCGGGCCGGCACTGCGCGAGCGCGGCCTGCTGTTCGTCGGCCTCGACGTGATCAACGACCGGCTCACCGAGATCAACGTGACCTCGCCCACCGGTATTCGCGCAATCTCCCGGCTCGGCGGGCCGGACGTCGCGGCGAAGATCTGGGACGTGATCGAGCAGAAGCGAAGCAAGTAATCCGCACGCGCTGTAACTCTCTCATGTCGTCCTGGACAAGCGAGCTCCTGGCAAACGCGCAGCGTTTGTCCAGAGCGAGCGCCGATCCAGGACCCATTACCCCAAAGGTTCGTCTTGAGAGCGGCTGTGGCCATCACCTCCTGCTGCAACATTTCGCTGGGGTAATGGGTCCTGGCTTACGCCAGGACGACATCGAGGGAAGATCGCCTTGCTCCGTCGCAACAAGCTTTCTCCTCGCGAGCTAACCACGCGTTCACCATGTCGCGTCACGCACAGACACAAAACCCCTTTTCCCTTGCGTGAATCTACGGAGTTATTTCTTTCCGAATAACGCGGCGTTCACCATGCAGCCAAAACCCGCTGCGTGACCGGCGATCACATTCGGCCTCGCAACACCCCTTATACTTTTACTGCCTACTCATCGACGACGGGGAACCCCGCCACGTGCGGTTCGAGCATCCCGCGTAAGAGTAGCAGCGTATGAATACCGCACGCATCGTCGTCCTCATCATCGCGCTCGGCGCAGGCGGCATCGCCGCGTATCTGGCGAGCAGCTATGACAACAGGCCGGCACCTGCGGCAGCGCCCGTGGCCGTGCAGCTGCCCACGGTCGAGGTTCTCGTCGCAAAATCCGACATCGGCCTTGGCCAGACCGTCAAGCAGGAAGACCTGCAATGGCAGACCTGGCCGGCGTCTGCCGCGAGCGGCAGCTTCATCCACCGCGAAGACCGTCCCGACGCCGTGAGCCAAATTGCCGGCTCGATCGCGCGCACGCCGCTGATGCAGGGCGAGCCGATCCGCGAGCAGAAGCTGGTGAAGGCCGACGGCTCGGGCTTCATGGCCGCGATCCTGCCCTCAGGGATGCGGGCGATCTCGACCGAAATTTCCGCCGAGACCGGCGCCGGCGGCTTCATCCTGCCGAATGACCGGGTCGACGTGCTTCTCACCCGGCGCGACAGGAACGCGGGCGCCAACGGCGGCGCCGATGTCGTGTCCACCGAAATCATCCTGTCCAACATCCGCGTGCTGGCGATCGACCAGGCACCGAAGGAAAAGGACGGACAGAACAGCGTCGTCGGCAAGACGGTGACGCTCGAATTGAAGCCCGAGCAGGCCGAGACGCTGGCCCGCTCGCGGCAGACCGGCCAACTGACGCTGGCGCTGCGCAGCATCGCCGACGCCAAGGTCGCCGACAAATCCGACGACGAACAACCCGCGAAGCGGGGAGCCAGCGTGAACGTTGTTCGTTACGGCGTTTCAAGCACATCGTCACAGAAGTGATGGGGATACCCGGGATGAAGAGTGGGGAGTATCGGAACGCGCTGCGCATTCGGGGGAATCGCGCGCGTTCTTTCGGGATGGGGATCATGCTGATGCTCGGCCTCGCCGCAGCACCGGCGATCGCGGCGGACGCACCGGTCGGCGACCAGACCCCGGTGCAGGCGCCTGACCTCGGCGTGTCACCGGTCGCAACGATCGCTCCGGCCAGGACACGCTTCCTCGCGCTCGGCGTCGGCAAGTCGGTGGTGATCGACCTGCCGCGCGAGGTGAAGGACGTGCTCGTCGCCGATCCCAAGATCGCCAACGCCGTGATCCGCTCCGCACAGCGCGCCTACATCATCGGCAGCGCGGTCGGGCAGACCAACGTCGTGTTCTTTTCGTCCGACGGCCAGCAGGTCGCCGCCTACGACATCGCGGTGAAGCGCGACCTCAACGGCGTGCGCGCCGCGCTCCGGCAGTCGATGCCGGGCGTCCAGATCGAAGGCGTCGGTGACGGCGTCATGCTGACGGGCTCGGTGTCGAGCCCGGTCGAGGCTCAGCAGGCCGGCGACGTCGCCGCGAAACTGGTCGGTAACGCCGACAAGGTCGTCAACAACATCGTCGTGCGCGGCCGCGACCAGGTGATGCTGAAGGTCGTGGTCGCCGAGATGCGCCGAGACATCATCAAGCAGATGGGCGTCGATCTCAGCGCCAGCCTGAATGCCGGCACGGCGGTCGTGAACTTCAACAATTCCAACCCGTTCACGGTGAGTGGCGGGCCCCTGGTCAGCGGCAACGGGCTTGGGCTGGGCGCCCTCTCCAAGGGATCGGTCACGGTCGCCGCAACCATCCGCGCCATGGAAAGCGCCGGTGTCGTGAAGACGCTGGCCGAGCCGAACCTGACCGCTATCTCGGGTGAATCAGCGACCTTTATCGCAGGCGGCGAATTCCCGATTCCGGGAGGCTACGCTTGCGATCCCGTCACGCATGTCTGCACCACGCAGATCTCCTACAAGAAGTTCGGCATCTCCCTGAACTTTACGCCCGTGGTGCTGAGCGAGGGCCGCATCAGCCTGCGCGTGATGACCGAGGTCTCGGAGCTGTCGAACACCAACGCGATCACCGTCTCGCAGTCGATCTCCTCGAGCACGACGAGCTCCGTCACGATCCCCTCGATCCAGACCCGCCGCGCCGAGACCTCGCTCGAGATTCCGTCGGGCGGCTCGATGGCGATGGCCGGCCTGATCCAGCAGCAGACCAAGCAGGCGATCAACGGCCTGCCCGGCCTCGACCAGATCCCGATCCTCGGTCAACTCTTCCGCAGCCAGGACTACGTGAACAACGAAACCGAGCTGATGGTGATCGTGACGCCCTATGTCGTGCGCGCGGTCGCGCAGAAGGAGCTGTCCCGGCCCAATGACGGGTTTGCGCCGCCATCGGATTCGCAGTCGGCGCTGCTCGGCCGCATGAACCGTCTCTACGGCATCGCGCACCACATCGATCCCGTCACCGGTTACCAGGGCGATTTTGGCTTCATCATCGACTGAGACGAACGAGCTTCAACACGAGGGGGATGAAGCGATGACGAAATTACCGGTCGATTGCCGCAAGAAGCTGCGCCTCGCGGTCGCGCTGATGGGCCTCGCCGTCACGCTCGGTGCGTGCAACACCACCGAGGAGGTCATCACCCAGACGGTGCCGACCGACTACCGGCAGCGCCATCCGATCGCGGTGCAGGAGGCCAAGCGCTCGATCGTGATCTTCGTCGGCCAGGCACGCGGTGGCCTGTCAGAAGCGCAGCGCGCCGACGTCATCGGCATCGCGCGGGACTGGGCGCATGAAGGCACCGGCGCCGTCGTGGTCGACGTGCCCGTCGACACCAGGAACGCCCGCGCTGCGGCTGCGACCTACCACGAAATCCGCTCGGTGCTGGCGGCCGGTGGCGTGCCCGCGCGCGGCATCGTGCACCGCGCCTATCGCCCCGATGATCCCGCCCTGCTGCCGACCATCCGCCTGAGCTACTCGAGGATCGCCGCGGTTGCAGGTCCCTGCGGACTGTGGCCGGAGGATACCGGGCCGTCGATCTTCGACCCCGGCTACAACGAGAACAAGCCATACTTCAATCTCGGCTGCGCGACACAGCGCAACCTCGCGGCGATGATCGACAACCCCGCCGATCTCGAGCAGCCACGCGCCGAAACACCCGCCTATGCCGAGCGGCGCGCGATCGCGTTCGAGAAGTACCGCAAGGGCATGCCGACCTCGACGACCTACCCCGACGCCGACAAGGCCAAACTCAGCGACACGGGCAAATGACAATGAGCGGCCAATACGAAGACGACGACGCTCCGCAGCATCCCGACGAGCACATCGCGCCGGTCCCGCGGGTCTCGGTGCAGGCGTTTTGCGAGACCGAGCAGACCTATGACGCGATCACGGCGGCCGGCCAGGACCGCCGGCTCGCGAAGGCCCATCTCACCGTCAAGGAGGGCGGCCTTGCGGCAGCGGTCGAAGCCTATGGCTCGATGCCGACGCCGAACGTGATCGTGATCGAATCCGACGGCACGCGCGACATCCTCGAAGGGCTCGACGATCTCGCCGGCGTCTGCGATCCCGGCACGCGCGTCGTCGTGATCGGCAATCCGAGCGACGAGGCGCCCTATCGCGAGCTGCTGCGTCGCGGCGTCAACGACTACGTGATCGGACCGGTCGAGACCATCGACGTCGTGCGCTCGATCTGCAGCCTGTTCTCGGCCTCGGAAGCCATCATCACCGGTCGCGTCATCGCCGTGGTCGGCGCCAAGGGCGGCGTCGGCGCATCGACGATCGCGCACAACGTCGCCTGGACCATCGCGCGCGATCTGGCGCTCGATTCCGTCGTGATCGATCTCGATCTCGCCTTCGGGACCGCGAGCCTCGACTACAACCAGGATCCGGTGCAGGGCATCGCCAACGCGGTGCTGACGCAGGAGCGCCCCGACACCGCGCTGATGGAGCGCCTGCTCGCCAAATGCACCGAGCGTCTCAGCCTGCTGGCAGCACCCGCCACCCTCGACCGCGTCTATGATTTCGGCGCCGAAGCCTTCGACGCCGTGTTCGATACGCTGCGGATGACCACACCCTGCATCGTGCTCGACGTGCCCCATCAATGGTCGGGCTGGACGCGCCGCGCGCTGATCAACGCCGACGACATCGTGATCGTGGCCGAGCCCGATCTCGCCAACTTACGCAACACCAAGAACATGCTGAGCGTGCTGAAGGCCGCGCGGCCCAACGATCGGCCGCCGCTCTACTGCCTCAACCAGGTCGGCATGCACAAGCGCGCGGAGATCGAGGTCAAGGCCTTCGCCAAGACCATGGAAAGCCAGCCGGTCGCGGTCATTCCCTTCGATTCAAGGCTGTTCTCGACCGCCGCCAATAACGGCCAGATGATCTCCGAAGTCTCCAAGAGCCATCGCACCGCCGAGACGTTCCAGAACCTCGCCAACCGGCTCGCCGGGCGCGGCGATGTCAAGAAGCCGAGGCAGTCATTGCTGGCGCCGCTCTTGAAGAAGCTGAAGCGCAAGCCGAAGCGCGAATCCGCGCCGCATCGCAAAGCGTCGTAGTCTTACTGCGTCACCAGAGCCTCATGGTGAGGAGCGCAGAGCGCGTCTCGAACCATGAAGGCCCGCATCTCACCCACGGCCATCCTTCGAGACGCGCGTTCCGCGCTCCTCAGGATGGGGAAAAGAGTGCTCATGACCCAGTAGAACTAGGTTGGCGCTCGGGCGACGCTACTTCTCCGCCCGCTGCTGCTTCTTGGCGAGGAGCTGCCGCAGCGCCGTGACCTTGGCCTGGGCCTCGTCCGGCGGCAGATCGGCCTTCACGATGCCCTCGGCTTCGGCCTGACGACCCTGTAGTCCAACCACGAGCGCGAGATTGGCCCGCACCCGCGCATCCTGCGGCGCGCGCTCATGGGCACGGCGCAGCGTCTCCTCCGCCTTGGGCAGATTGTTCTGCAGCACGTAGGACAGGCCGAGATTGGACAGCACCGACGGCTCGTCCGGCACGATCTTCAAGGCGCTGCCGTAATATTGCTGCGCCTCCTCGTTGCGACCAAGCTGATCGAGCACCGCGCCTTGCGCCGACAGGATATGCCAGTCGGGATCCTCCGGCGTATGCGCGCGGCTCAGCACATCGAAGGCCTGCTGGAAATTGCCGCTGTCGGCGAGCGCGCGGCCATAGGCTGCAAGCAGCGGCTTGTTGCTCGAGTGGGTGAGCACGGCCTGCTCGAGCACGGCGACGGCCTGCGAGCGCTGGCCGTTCTCGCGCAACGCCTTGCCGTATTGCAGCGCGATCTCGGGATCGCTCGGGGTCGCCCGGTAGCGCTCGCGCAAGGCGTCCATATCGGGCTTGGCCTCGTGGGCCTTTTCCGACGTGGCGCCGAGCGCGCCGGTGATGTCCTCGAGTCCCGTGGTCTGGCAGCCGCAAAGTCCGAGCGCGAAAAGCGCGGGCAACAGCCATCGTGCCGGGGAAGCGACAAGGGACGAACGCTGGGACATACTCTGATCTACCGTCGGCGACTGATCAGAGATGCTTTCCCGATTAACGCTAATTTCCCGTTAAGGACGGGCGACCCGGCCGCCCCAATCGATCTCAATCGATGAATTCGGCGCCGAATTCGCAGCCGATGCGCCAGCGGAGCTGGCACTGGCGGGAATAATCCGGTGCGAAGATGATGGTGAACTGCGGCGGCACCTCCAGAAACTCCGCCACCACTTTCACACCGCCATCGGAAATATCCGTGATCGTGCAATCCCTCGGCAGCGACCCCGCGCCAAGATGAATCTTGGCAAGCCGACTGCACACCCGACGTTCGCTTCTCCGGCGATTTGCAAGCATCTCGATTGTTCACTTGTTAGATCACGGCCCATCCCGCACTCCTACACGTACCGAACATTCGTTGGGATGTGCTGAGCGGATCGGCTCGCATTCGAGACTTACTCTCCCCGCCCCGTTTACGCCTCGTTAGGAAATGCTCTGGGCCCCGACAACCGTTCCCGTATTGTTCTTGCCAGGCGAACGGCCGCCTGCTAGCCTCGATTGCAGGAAAGGGCAGGCTGGTTCGAGCATGGTACAGCGGGTTTCTACCGTCGCCTTCGAGGGGATCGAGGCCCGCGCGGTCGACGTGCAGGTCCAGGTTGCGCCTGGCCTGCCGGCCTTTGCCATCGTCGGTCTTCCGGACAAGGCGGTCTCGGAGGACCGCGAGCGGGTGCGCTCGGCGCTGATCGCCTCGGGGCTGTACCTGTTGAAATTACTTCCGCTTTGACAGCGTAGCGGACATCACCGGAATATCTGCCCGGCCAGCTCTGTCGCGATTGATCCAGAGCGGACGAGGACTGTTGGCTGATATCTGCTTTTGACCCGATGGCGCACAACGCCATTTCGAGATTGCGTTTTCCTACTGCAACGACCGCTCTCAGTAACTCAGCTTCGGATACCAGTCCTTGCCGCGTCCGTCTGGCGTCAGATCCAGAATAGACCACAACGAGGCGACGTCAGGAGCCAGACGCGGGTCTTCGCCCGGATCGGCCATATCTGCCGTCATCTCAGCGGCCCAGAACAGCCGCACTTTATCGCCGTCGCGCTTGAACACAGTGATCGCCGGCCATTCCGAGCCGTCGCCTTTCAGCGACCCGATATCCTTGGCGTAGTCGTCGCCAATGGTCTGTACGAAATCCAGATTGCGCCAGCCGCGCTCCTGCGCGAATGCAAGTTGTCGCGGCACCGGCGAGCGGCCGAGCACCTTCAACGCGACGCGCTGCTTGATGTCGGCCGCGTTGCCATTCACCGCGCCGAGCCAGTTAGTACACATCGGACACGGTCGCTCGCGTTGCGGCCCGAACATCCAGAAGTAGGTCACCAGCGCGTTGTGTCTGCCGAACAGGTCCATGAGCCCCAACTCGGAGCCGTTGGCGTCCTTGAAGCGATAGTCCTTCTCGATGACAGGACCGGGGGGAAGCGAACGGCGCTGTTCGGTGAGCCGCGTCATGTGGCGGCGGAATTCGATTTCCTCGGCAACCAGCGCCACGCGCGCCGTGCGGTACTCCGGGCTCTCGCCGGCGAATGGAGTTCTGGCGAGCTTTGCTAGGGTTGCGGCCGGCTTCAGTGTGTGAGCGTCCATCATGCGCCTCCGACGACATCGTTCGTTACCATAACTCCGGCCCCACACGACTGTTTCACGTCGGAACCTCCGGCATTGCGCCCTCAAAGCCACTGTTTACGTGATGCGGCTCTGCATCCGAGTGCATCGAGCGCCGGCTCAATTCTAAGGAATTACAGCCATCGGAATAAGGCGGCCTCTTTCATACGACGCCAACGGGCGATGTCGCCTTGTGTGCCCATCGCGACCCCAATTTTCCATTGACGAAATCACATGGTTTCGTTGGGGCCACACGCTTCTCCATAAGAAGCCGTCAATGACGCCCACCAAGCAGCAATAAAGCCGCTTGGGGGCGGTTCGCGGTTCCTTCGAGTGTCCACTTGCGCTGGCAAATCGAAGTTCCAAGTTCTGGCATCCAGAACCGGCCAAAGAATAGAGGAAGTGCAAGCAACCTCGCCGCATCAGGTGTATAGTCTTTGCATCACCGGCCGAGGCTCTGCCCGTAGGCGTCGGTGGCTGAGAGACACTGCTGTGCTCCCGCCTGCAAAGTCAGGGAGCGCGGCTATGCCGATTATCGGTCAAATCTTCCATCCTTTATCAATCGATACCGCACATCTCGAAATGGCCAGTGACAGTATTCGCGAAGCCCTTGCGGTGCTGAGGAAGCCATGCGCCGATACGTTCCTCGGGCGCGAGACTTACAAGCCGTTTCCGAAAGGCACGGACGAAAATAACACAGGCAATAGCAACTAAGCTCATCCGGGCCCATTGTCGTCCGATGATTGATCCGCTTTTTGCTCGCGCTCAGCTCGCTATTGAAGAGAGCAAAGCTCTTCGAGAGGAAAAGCACGCATTGCAAGCTCGTCAACATCATGCTCGGGAGGAGCTTTGTCGCTCCGTACTTGAGAGCGCCATGTGCCTGACAGAAACAAAGGCATACCGAGACGATCAGCAACGGCAAGGCGCTACCGCGTGAATGCGCCCTCCTGCTGTAACCTCGGCGGCCGCAGCGGCCTTTAAGCGGGGAGTTTTGAAGTCGGCCGGGAGGACCACGCGAAAACGTAGGTCCACCTGCGGAACGACCCGTTTCCTAAGAACCACGGGACGCGGCGGCGTCTGACAAGCCGGTGGCCTGCGGCGACACCGCGGTCTTGTCATTGACGAACTCACCTGTTGATAATCGGCGCGCCAGGCGCCGGCAAATCGATGATGGCCGCGCGCCTGCCCTCGATCCTGCCGCCGCTGTCGCCGGGCGAGCTTTTGGAGGTCTCCATGATCGCCTCCGTCGCCGGCGAGATCGAAGGCGGCGCGCTGACCTCGCGGCGGCCGTTCCGCTCGCCGCATCATTCTGCCAGCATGGCCGCACTGACCGGCGGCGGCATGCGCGCAAAGCCCGGCGAGATCTCGCTCGCGCATCAGGGCGTCCTGTTCCTCGACGAGCTTCCGGAGTTCGATCCGCGCGTGCTGGATTCGCTGCGCCAGCCGCTGGAGAACGGCGAGGTCTCGGTGTCGCGTGCCAATCACCGCGTCACCTACCCTGCCCGCTTCATGCTGGTCGCAGCGATGAATCCGTGCCGTTGCGGCAACGCCTTCGAGCCCGGCTATGCCTGCAAGCGCGGCCGCATCGATCGCTGCACGGCGGACTACCAGGCGCGCATCTCGGGTCCCCTGATGGACCGCATCGACCTGCGCATCGAGGTGCCGGCGGTGACCGCGGCCGACCTGATCCTGCCACCGCCGGCGGAAGGATCAGCGGAAGTCGCCGCGCGCGTCGCCGCGGCGCGCGATATTCAGCGCGCGCGTTATCAGGCCGCGGGGTTGCCGAACGTCCGCACCAATGCGGAGGCACCAGCCTCGGTGCTCGAGGAGATCGCAAAGCCCGAAGCGCAAGGCCAAAAACTCTTGCGCGATGCGGCCGAGACCATGCGGCTGTCGGCGCGCGGCTATCACCGCGTGCTGCGGGTGGCGCGCACGCTAAAGCGTGATGGCATTAAGTTCGATAGCCTGAATTTTTGAGGTAGTTGGCGCATTCCTCGGGGGTGAAGGCATC
>NZ_JBANBK010000102.1:0-27167 GCF_053572325.1 Bradyrhizobium sp. UFLA05-112
AGCCAGCATGGTGAATCAGAAACAAGCTGATTTGGGAATCCCAAATCGATTCAACCTAACCCCATCCCGCTTTAGCTTCCCTTCGTCGCGAACTCTCGTACCCCGGATGCAGCGCAGCGCTTCTTCAGCGGTGCGCTGCTGAGCCGGGGCCCAGCAATGCTGGCACGATGGGTCCCGGCTCTGCGGAGCGGCACCATAGCGCGTCGAAGACGCGCGTGAACGCGCTTACGGCGCCGCACCGCGTCCGGGACACGAGAATCGTAGGTGCGGGCTCGTTCCCTTCATCATTCCTGTTTGATCCAGCGCAACGCAATTTCCTGCAGGTTTGCTCTATTCCTCCAATACCGCCGAATGGAGCTTCGAGATGAGCACCCAGAGCAGACCCTATCCCGTGGTTCAGGATCTCATCGATTCCTTTGCCGGCTGGCTGAAGCATCGCCGCGAGCTGAACGAGATGCGGCAGCTCGATCGCTCCGATTTCAACCGGATCGCGAGCGATCTGCGCGTTTCGCCGGATGATCTCGAAGAGCTGGTCCGTCACGGCCGTCATGCCGCTGACGAGCTGCCGAAGATGCTGGCGCAGCTCGGCATCAGCGAAGAGCAGCTCGGCCGCGCTCAGCCGCTTCTGCTGCGCGACATGGAGCGCGTTTGCGCGCTATGCAACGAAAAGGCGCATTGCCACCGCGATCTCGCCGACGGCACCGCAGCCGAGAACTACGGGGGTTATTGCCCGAACGCCTCCACGCTGGAGACGCTCGATCGCACGGGCCACATACCGCACTGACGAGCGGCGGGAGCATTCGCCAGGGCGTGATCCTGGACCCGAAGGGCCACGTTAGCGCAAAGTGCGGAGCGATTTTCCCTCGCGACAAAGGCGGAACGTGTTTGCGCTGAGATCATGCACAAACAACAAACCTAGAGCGCGATTTGTCCCAGGCAGCTATGGGCAGGGATGGACCTGTCCGTCATAGCCCCTGTAATTTCCAGAGGAGGCATTATAGGTTCGATACTGCTGGCAGTTGGCGCCAGTGCTCTGGCTCACAGCCCGGCGCCGTCGGCCTGTTTCGGTAGCTCTGTTCTCTTGTTGACCTTGCTCTAGTGCAACGCCAGCAGACTGCTTGGTAGCCGGCGTATCGGCAATCGTTTTCTGCTCTTCCATGGCTTGGCGCACTTGTGCCAATTCAGCTGCCAGCGCCTCGGCCCGATCGTGCTCCTGCTGCAGAGACTGCCGCAACCCCGCTGTCACGCTCTCGATTGACTGCTTGGGCTGTTGCGCCATCTCGCTCGCCCCGCTGCGTGAACGTGCTAACCCGGTCGTCTCGGTTTTGCTTCGAGCCTTCGCGACGTCGCCATCAGGCGCAGTGGAGGCGGAGAGCTCCGTGGGATTCAGTATTGTCCGCTGCAAATAGACGCCACCAATGACCCCTGCGATGACCATTGCGGCAATCCACCAACGTGCAGATCCACGTCGCTCGTGCAGTGGCACAATCTGAACAGTCTCTGCAAGTGCAGAGACTGTCGCGGTGGCGGGTCGCTCGGGAGGCATATCCGACGGCTGAGACTTAAAAAAACTGTAACATGGGTACCAATGCGATGGCCTCATCTGGCTCACTTCGCCGTACTCGCCGATCCATCCATTGGTCTCAGTAGACCACCGAGCAACCTCAAAGCTTTCGCGCGCTTCATCCTCGAGCACGATTGTGTGCCCATTCTTCGGTGCGATCTCTATCGGATAGCGCATGCGAAGGACGCCTCTTCAACTTGACGCGTTGGTCAATGATGACCTGCGCTGGCCAGAAATTCAAGAAAGTCGCATCGCTTTCATTTTTTAAAGCACCCCACTCGCGACTGTGACTCTCACCCCGCTTAGAATGTACGGTGAGGCGACCATAATTGTGGCTGGAGCCATGCAGCAGACACTTGCTCGATGGTATTCCCGGGCGGTTCCCGCAGCCGCGTCGGCATCAGCGAAGAGCGGTTTGGCCGCACCGCAGTTGCCGCGTGACCTCGACCGTGTCTGACCGCAATGGGACGGACCTCGTCAGCGGCGTCGCCGCCGAGAACTACAGGCGCTGCCGCCCGAACGCCGCAACGCTGAAGACACTCGATCGCACCACGGGCGGCGTGCCGCTCTGACGAGCAGTCTAGTGGGTCAATTTATAGCAATGTCCACCGCCCCTGTGCTTTACACGCTCGCGACACGTATCCAGCGTCGAAAACGAGCAGTCAGGTTGTCCGGCAGCCTTCGCCCCTCTCAACTGCGCACAGAATGTGGCAGCATTGGCAGGGTCCTGAGGACTGAGAACGAAGCTCATCGAGAGAAGCATCATCGCGGAGATAAGCGCCAGCTTTGAACGCGACATACCAATTCCTCCTATGAGGTTTGCCCCATTCTTCTCCCTTGAAACTGCCAAAACGTGCTGCTCGTTCAGTGGTTGCTAGGCGCGCGAGCAAGTTTCAAAAATCGCCATCCGGCAAGCGGTTCATAGCGGCGGAACGTCCGCCCGCCGCCGGGGTTCCGTCGGTGTGAATTTACATGCGCCGCATCCGCATTTGACGAGACAATCCCGCTTACTCAAGTTGCATCGGGCCGCTTAAACCATCTCCGACTTGTGAACACCTGGAACCGATTAGCTGGCAGGAGACTTTTCGGTCTGTGTTAAACGTTGGCCGCGCGTATCAAGCGGATCAGGGGCAGCACTCAAGTCAGTACGGGAGTGTTCAATGTCAGACCTTGTTGCGATCGTGTACCCATCCGAAGCCAAAGCAGAGGAAGTTCGGCAAAAAATACTCAAGCTCCAGAAGGAGTATCTGATCGCGATCAATGATGCCGTGATCGCCGTCAAAACAGGGGATTCCGTCAAACTCAATCAGCTTGTGAACACGACGATGACTGGCGCCGCAAGCGGCAGCTTCTGGGGACTGTTGTTTGGATTGGTGTTCTTGAATCCCCTCATCGGCGTGGCTCTCGGTGCCGGCGCAGGCGCATTGGGCGGCGCGCTGACCGATTTCGGGATTAGAGATCAGTTCATGAAGGATCTCACAGCGAAGGTGAAATCGGGAGATGCCGTTCTATTCCTGCTGATCCAGAGCATGACCTCGGACAAGGTTCTCAATGAGATCAAGGATGCGGGAGGGACGGTTCTCAAGACCTCGCTGGACGAAAAGAAGGAACAGCACCTGCGCGATACCCTCGCAGCCGCAGCTCAATCCAAGGCTGCCTAGCTGCGTGAGGCAAAGCCTGGGAGAGCGGGAATCGCCGAGGGCGGCGAGGAGCAAGTCATGCAAAAATTGACCCTATGGGTGCTTGCGATTGCGGTTGCTTCGGCAGCGGTCATGACGACTGGCGGTCGTTCGCAGGCGAGCCTTATCGCACCACTGGGGTCGCATGAGATCGCCGATCAGCTTCGTCTTGCGGAAACAGTCCAGTTCACCTGGAGAGGCCGCCGCTACTGTTGGTACAATGGCGGATGGCGCGGCGGCGGCTGGTACTGGTGTGGCTACAATTGGCGGCGTGGCATGGGCTGGGGTGGCCCGGCCGGCTGGCATGGGTGGCGGCGGCCACATCAGCGCCCGGTGGCACGCCCACCGACGGTTCGCCCCCCGGCAGCGCGCCCACCGAGGCCAAATCGACCAGGGCAAAATCGACCGGGGCCAAGTCGGCCGGGAACGCAGCGGCCGCAAACACTCCCCGAGCGCATTCAGAACAGGTGATAATCGCTGCTTTGCGTCGGCCGCAGGCCTCGGAAGGACATCGCTTTTTCTGAGCACAGCCGCAACGCTTGCTCATCGGCCACAATCGCATCCGCGATCTCGATCGAGCGGCGCGCTGCTATGGCAGCCCCTCCGGGTTGGGCCCACTTTCAGACCTGCCGACGAGTTGGTATGTGAGATATGGAATGAGGCAGACGATGAAATCCCGCGTAGAGACGCTCACACCGCCGAATACGCCAAAACCGATCGGACCTTACAATCACATCGCCAAAGTCGGTGAACATATATGGATTGGGGGGACCGCTGGAGTCGATCCAGCGACAGGACATTTGGCAGGGGCAGACATAGGTGCCCAGACACGGCAAATCTTCAAATCATTCACAGTGATGCTTGATGCTGTTGGCTCCGACCTCAGCCACGTTACTCACATCAATGTCTTCTTGCAGCACATGTCTGACTTCGAGGCGATGAATGCTGCCTATGTCGAGATGATGGGCGACCACAGACCTGCGCGCACGGTTTTTTCTGTCCAGGAGCTCCCTAAGCCAGGCGTCTTGCTTACGATGAACCTTACGGCGGTGACGCGAGAGCGATGATCCGTTGCGCGCCGGAAGGCGCGGAGACCGCTTTCCGCAATGAATCACAAGCGGCAATGCCTTTCGCTAACAGAAGATTTGCGCCTGGCGTCGGAAAGACCGATGTCGCCTTTAAGCGTGGCCCTACCCCTTGCCCATTGCAGCGATCGCATCCGCGATCTCGATCGTGCGGCGTGCCATGTCCGCGTGCAGCCGTTCCACCATCTGCCCATCGAGCCGGATCGCGCCGCGCGAGACATTCTCCGGCAATTCGAACGCCGCGATGATCTTGCGGGCGCGCGCGACGTCCTCCTCGGGTGGCGTGAAGATGACGTTGCAGGCCTCGATCTGCGAGGGATGAATCAGCGTCTTGCCGTCGAAGCCGAGATCGCGCCCCTGCGCGCATTCCGTCGCAAAACCGCTCGAGTTGTTGATGTCGCTATAGGGCCCGTCGAGGATCTCGAGGCCATGCGCCCGCGTTGCCAGGATGCAATGGGTGATCATCGGGATCATTGCGGCGCGGCCCTCCAGCATCCTGATCCGCGTTTCCCGCGAGATGTCGTTCGGTCCGAACACGAAGCCGACGAGGCGCGTGTTGGGATCGCGCGCGGCGGCGGAGAGCTCTTCCGCATGCAGGACCGCGCGCGCGGTCTCGATCATGGCCCAGACCTTCACCGTCGGCGCGGCGCCGAGCTCAGCCAGCCGCCGGCCGATGGCGTCGAGGTCCTCGACACTGGAGACCTTTGGAACCAGGATGCCGTCGGGCGAGGATTTTGCCGCCATGGCAACGTCGTCGGCCCACCAGGGCGTATCGAGGCCGTTGGTCCGGATCAGGATCTCGCGCTTGCCAAAGCCTTTTGCAGCGATCGCAGCCGCGATCTGGTCCCGCGCCTCCGCCTTGGCGTCAGGGGCGACGGAATCCTCCAGGTCCAGGATCAGGCCGTCGGCCGGCAGGTTGCGGGCTTTTTCCAGCGCGCGGGGGTTGGAGCCGGGCATGAACAGATGGCTGCGGCGCGGACGGGTCATGCGAGCGTTCCCTTGAAGTTCAAGTGTTCCCTCCGGAGCCGATAGCACCTGGCCTGCCTATTCGAAAGGCTTGTTCGCCCCTGCGGTATATGATTAGGCATTGGTCATGATCACATTCCCAAGACATTTGCTGGACGGCTACAAGGCCTTCGCGACGCAGCGGCTGCCGACCGAGCAGACGCGCTATCGCGAATTATCGGTGAAGGGCCAGTCACCCGAAGTGATGGTGATCGGCTGCTGCGATTCCCGCGTCTCGCCCGAGGTGATCTTCGACGTCGGTCCGGGCGAGCTGTTCGTGATGCGCAACATCGCCAATCTGGTCCCGACGTATCAGCCCGACGAGAATGCGCACGGCGTCTCGGCGGCGCTGGAATATGCCGTGACGGTGCTGAAGGTGAAGCACATCGTGGTGCTCGGGCATGCGCAATGCGGCGGCATCCGCGCCTTCGTCGACAAGATCGAGCCGCTCACCCCCGGCGATTTCATCGGCAAATGGATGCAGATGTTCATCAAGCCCGGCGAGGTGGTCGAGCAGCGCGACCGCGAGACGATGGCACAATTCGTCGAGCGCATCGAGAAGGCCGCGGTGTTCCGCAGCCTCGAAAACCTCATGACATTCCCGTTCGTGCGCAAGGCGGTCGACGCCGGCCAGATGCAGACGCACGGCGCCTATTTCGGCGTCGCGGAGGGATCGCTGTTCGTGCTCGACAAGGCCGCGAAGGAATTTCGAAGCGTCAGGGACGCAGGGTAGTTCGGTAGGGTGGATTTGGTAGGGTGGGCAAAGCGAAGCGTGCCCACCACTTCTATCGCGATCGTGGAGAGGTGGTGGGCACGGCGCGCGAAGAGCGCGCCTTTGCCCACCCTACGCAGCCCTTAAGCCGCCTTCTTCTTCGCGGTGATCAGCTTGCGGTTGATCAGGACTTCGGCGATCTGGATCGCGTTGAGCGCGGCGCCCTTGCGAAGGTTGTCCGACACGCACCAGAACGCGAGACCGTTCTCGACCGTGGCGTCCTCGCGGATGCGGCTGATATAGGTCGCGTCCTCGCCGGCCGCCTCATAGGGCGTGGCATAGCCGCCGGGCTCCTGCTTGTCGATGACGAGACAGCCGGGCGCCTTGCGCAGGATCTCGCGCGCCTCGTCCGCCGCGAGCGGATTCTCGAACTCGACGTTGACGGCCTCCGAATGGCCGACGAACACCGGCACGCGCACGCAGGTCGCGGAGAGCTTGATCTTGGGATCAAGGATCTTCTTGGTCTCCGCCATCATCTTCCACTCTTCCTTGGTGTAGCCGTCTTCCATGAAGACGTCGATGTGGGGGATGACGTTGAAGGCGATGCGCTTGGGAAACTTCTTATTGATCAGC
Source organism: Bradyrhizobium sp. UFLA05-112 (assembly GCF_053572325.1). NCBI lineage: Bacteria > Pseudomonadati > Pseudomonadota > Alphaproteobacteria > Hyphomicrobiales > Nitrobacteraceae > Bradyrhizobium > Bradyrhizobium sp. UFLA05-112. The sequence continues at coordinate 6,679 of NZ_JBANBK010000102.1, forward strand.
TCGTCATTGGTGTAGACGGCCTTGGTTTGCGAGAACAATTCGTCCATCGCATCCTTGCCGGCGCCCGAGACCGATTGATAGGTCGAGACCACGACGCGCTTGATGGTCGCCTTGTCGTGCAGCGGCTTCAGCGCGACGACGAGCTGCGCGGTCGAGCAGTTCGGGTTGGCGATGATGTTCTTCTTGGCAAAACCCTTGGTCGCATCGGCATTCACCTCGGGCACGATCAGCGGCACGTCCGGATCCATGCGCCAGGCCGAGGAATTGTCGATCACGACCGCACCGGCGGCGCCGATCTTCGGCGACCATTCCTTCGACACCGAGCCGCCCGCCGACATCAGGCAGATGTCGATGTCGGAGAAGTCGTAGTGCTCGAGCGCTTTGACCTTCAACGTCCGATCACCATAGGAGACCTCGACGCCGACGCTGCGGCGTGAGGCCAGCGCCACGACCTCGTCCGCGGGGAATTTGCGCTCATCGAGAATGTTGAGCATTTCCCGTCCGACATTGCCGGTCGCTCCGACGACTGCGACTTTGTAACCCATCGTTCACTCTCCGATGAAAAAGGCCTTCCCAAAGCTGCGCGCTTAACCAGGAAGAGCAGCGCTTCTATGCGAGAACCGCCCGCAAGACAACGTTTGACCGTGCCAGAAGGCATTGGATGCCGCCGTACCAGGCCACCCCGGCCGCATATCCCAGAACCAGGATCCATCTGGCACTCCTAGGCTTTGCCGACGAGGTCGTCGGCACGCTGGCGCGCCTGTTCGCCTATGTGGGGACGCTGGCGCTGCTTGCCATCCTGTTGCTTGCCGCACTCGGCCAATTGCCGAACCTGCATGACGACGGGCCGGCGACGAGGCCGGGCTGGTCCGTGGCCGACCGATCACATCCCGCCTTTGCCGTCAGCCGGCTCGATTCCAACGACAAAACAGACGCTTACGTCATCCTCCGGCATCCCGAGGGCGGCCGCAAGGACGTCATGCGCTGGGTCGGCGATACGCCGGTACCGGTCGCCGAGCTCGAAATCTACCGACCCGGCGGCGAGTTCGGTCCGGCGGCGCGCCTGCCTTCAGACATGGCTGCCCGGATGGGCCTTAGGCAGTCGACACCGCTCGAGGAAGCAGGCGTCATCGACAGCAAGTTCGGGCCAGTGGCCCTGTATCGCCCGAGCGGGCAGGCGTCCGGCTGTCTTGGCTATGTCAAGCGGATCGAGGAGCCCCCGCTTCAGATCTCCGGCTGGTCGTGCCAGGGCGACGCACTGCCGGCACGGCGCGCCGCGATCGCCTGCACGCTGAATCGGCTGACGCTGCTCACCTCCGGCAACGAGCCGAAGCTGGCCGAATTGTTCGCCCATGCCGAGTTGAAGCGCCGTCCGTGCGGCCCTCCCGCCTCCGTGGACTGGCTGATGAGCCCCGGAAATGCGCAGCTGCGCGGCGCGCTTTGACGCGCATCAAGCTCAAGTGGCTGGTTTTCATGCAACTTTTGGCCGCAGGCGCGATTATTCCGGCGCGGTGTGACCCAATTGACCTAGTTGCGGTCACCCCTGGCGCGCTAGTATGAGGTGAAATCGATTGGTGGCCTGCCGCCTGAAGGGGACGTGATGAGCTCGAAATTTTCCGCCGCGAACAAATTGGCGATCTGGCTTGCGGCGGGTGCGGTCGCCGCGATGGGTGTTGCGACGTCGGCATCGGCCGACACCAAGAAGCAGCGCTATGACGATCGCGGCCGCGTCTATTATGGTCCGAGCGGCCCCAACGTCGTCTATCAGCAGGGCCCGCGTACCCGCATCTATGTCAGCAAGCGCTCCTGGCTCGATGGTGGCACCGAGGTCAATCCGGGCGATCGCAAGTTCTCCGACTACGCCTTCCCGCCGGATGTCGGCTATCCCACCTTCGCGCGCGAGAACCTCAACCGTCCGATCGATCGCCAGCCGCTCAGCACGCCGGCTGATGTCGGCGGCTATCCGAGGACGTTCCCGCTTTACTGAAGCGGACACGACTGACGAATTCGAAATGGCCGGGCTCGCGTTCGGCCATTTTTTAATTTTGTGATGGCTTCAGACTCACATCTTGACGCGTTTCTTTCCGCGAACCGGTATCCACTTCGCTCGAACACGCTCTACCGGCCGGGCGCAAAAGCCGGGTCGTAGCGCTTGCAAAATTGTTCGATCGCCTCGGAGCGGAAATCGCTCAAGCGTTCGAAGATGACCTCATCGGGCCAATCCCACCAGGCGATACGGCGCAGGCTTTCCGTGACAGATTCGGTAAAGCGCTCGCGGATGGGGCGCGCGGGAACGCCGCCGACGATCGTGTAGGGCGGTACGCTGCGGCTGACGACCGCACCTGCGGCGATCACCGCGCCGTCGCCGACCGTCACGCCCGGCAGCAGGATGGCGGCGTGCCCGATCCAGCAATCATTGCCAACGATCACCCGGTCGCTGTGGCGCTCCGCAAAGAAGTCGCGGTCACGGGTCGCTGTCGCCTCGTAATATTCCGGGCAATAGGTGAAGCGATGCTGGGACGGCCGGCCCATCGGATGGTTCGGCGCGCCGATCCGCACCGAGTTGGCGATTGCCGTGAACTTCCCGATCACCGCGTCGGCGACCTCGCAGTTCTCCCCGAGATAGGAGTAGTCGCCGAGCGAGGAAAACTCGATGCGCGTGTTGCAGAGGACTTCGCAGCGGCGCCCGATCTGCACTTCGCGCAGGCGCACCGTTTCATGGATGACGGTTTCCGCGATCTTGGGGCGATGCGACGCGTCCATCAAACGGCTCCTGAGGTTTTACGGGCGGCGCATCCCGGTCACGTCTACGCGGACTGCGTAGGGCGGACAAAGGCGCGAAAGCGCCGTGCCCACCGTCATTCCGGGGCACGCGAAGCGTGAACCCGGAATCCCGAGATTCCGGGTTCGATGCTGCGCATCGCCCCGGAATGACAGTGCAAGTGACTACGCGTGCAGCTTCTGCAGTTCCTTCAGGATCGCTTCGCCCATCTGCGTGGTCGAGGCGGCGGTGGTGCCTTCCGACTTGATGTCGGCAGTGCGCAGGCCGCTCGCCAGCACCGCAGCGATCGCGGCGTCGAGCTTGTCGGCGAGCGCGCCCATGTCGAAGGAGTAGCGCAGCGCCATGCCGAAGGACGAGATCATCGCGATCGGATTGGCGAGGCCCTTGCCGGCGATATCGGGCGCCGAGCCGTGTACGGGCTCATACAGCGCCTTGCGCTTCTTGCTCTTCACGTCGACCTCGCCGAGCGAGGCCGAGGGCAGCATGCCGAGCGAGCCGGTCAGCATCGCCGCGATGTCGGAGAGCATGTCGCCGAACAGGTTGTCGGTGACGATGACGTCGAACTGCTTGGGCCATTTCACCAGCATCATGCCGCCGGAGTCGGCGAGCTGATGCTCGAGCGTCACATCGGGATATTCGCGCTTGTGGACCTGTGTGACCACCTCGTTCCAGAGCACACCGGACTTCATGACGTTGCGCTTTTCCATCGACGTCACCTTGTTGCGACGCTTCTTGGCGAGGTCAAAGGCGACGCGGGCGATGCGCTCGATCTCGTAGGTGTCGTAGACCTGGGTGTCGATGGCACGCTTCTGGCCGTTGCCGAGATCGGTGATGGTCTTGGGCTCGCCGAAATAGACGCCGCCGGTGAGCTCGCGCACGATCACGATGTCGAGGCCCTCGACCGCCTCGCGCTTCAGGCTGGAGGCATCCGCCAGCGCCGGATAGCACACGGCCGGACGCAGATTGGCGAACAAAGCGAGATCCTTGCGCAGCCGGAGCAGGCCGGCCTCGGGGCGCACGTCGTAGGGCACCGCATCCCATTTCGGGCCGCCGACCGCACCGAAGATGACGGCGTCGGCGTCCTTCGCCTTGGCCATGTCGCCTTCGGAAATCGATACCTTGTGCGCGTCATAGGCGGCGCCGCCGACGAGGCCGGTGTCGGTCTCGAACTTGGCGATCCCGGCCGAGTCGAGCCAGTCGATCAGCCGCTTCACCTCGCCCATCACCTCGGGGCCGATACCGTCGCCGGGGAGCAGCAGCAATTTGTGGGTCGCCATGGTCGTTCTTCCTCCGTTTCGTCATGGCCCGGCTTGACCCGGCCATCCACGTCTTGCCTCGGGTGCAGAAGAACGTGGATGCCCGGCACAAGGCCGGGCATGACGGCGCTCATGAATTTCGGCCGGAGTGCTAGAGCGGCGTTGCGCGCTTGGCAAGACACCATTGCCGCCTCGCGGCTGTGCAAGCCGGGCGGGGCCTGCCACAATCGGGCTTGCCGGAGTACCCCTTGCACGCCCAAGACTACCTCACTCAAGATCGCCGCCTCCCGCACGACGCGCGCCCTGCGCGGCTGATTCTGACGCTGTCGCTGGCGGCGACGGTCGGGCTCGGCATCGGCCGCTTTGCCTATGCGCTGGTGCTGCCGGACATGCGCGACAGCCTGAACTGGTCCTACTCCGCCGCCGGCTTCATGAACACCATCAACGCCGTCGGCTACCTCGCGGGCGCCCTGATGGCCTCGCGACTGATCAAGCGGGTCGGCTGGTCGGCCGCGATCCGCGGCGGAACGCTGGCCTGCCTCGCGGCCCTGGCGATCTGCGCGCTCACCGGGAACTTCATCGCGCTCAGCCTGGCGCGGCTGGTGCTGGGCCTGGGCGCGGCGGCGGGTTTCGTCGCCGGCGGCGCGCTGGCCGCAACCATCGCGCAGTCGCATCCCGAAAGGGCCAATTTCCTGCTCAGCCTGTTCTATGCCGGCCCCGGTATCGGCATCCTCGCTTCGGGGCTGATCGCGCCGTTCACGCTGCAATATTTCGGGCCGGGCTCGTGGTGGATCGTGTGGTGGGCACTGACGCTGCTCTCAGCCGCCATGACCATCCCGCTGTTCCTGATGCGCATCGAGAGCAAGGCGCGCTTCAGCGAGGCGGGGCACGGCTCGTTCGCGATCCTCCCCATCCTGATCTATCTCGCCGGCTACTTCCTGTTCGGCGCGGGCTACATCGCCTACATGACCTTCATGATCGCCTATGTGCGCGATGCCGGCGGCGGCGCGGCGGCACAAGCCGCGTACTGGAGCCTGATCGGGGTGAGCGCCTTTGCGACGCCCTGGGTCTGGCGCGGCGTGCTCGCGCTCGACCGCGGCGGGCTCGCAACCGCGATCATCCTCGGCACCAATGCGCTGGGCGCCAGCTTGCCGATGCTGGGGCATTCGACGGCATGGCTTGCGACCTCGGCCGTCGTGTTTGGTGTCGCCTTCTTTGCCGTGGTGGGTTCGACGACGGCGTTTGTCCGTTTCAACTACCCGCCCCCAGTATGGCCAACGGCGATCGCGGCGATGACGATCTCGTTCGGCATCGGCCAGACTCTCGGGCCGATCGTGGTCGGCGCGATCACGGATGCGCTGGGGAGCCTTTCGTATGCGCTGAACGTGTCCGCCGCGTTGTTAGCGCTCGGTGCGGTCGCGGCACTGTGCCAGTGGAAGGTGGGACCGAAGAGCTCGGTGTCGTAGGGTGGGCAAAGGCGCGTAGCGCCGTGCCCACCATCAATCGTCAACGCGGATACACAAGTGGCGGGCACGCTTCCGCCTTCGCTCTTCGAGCTACGGCGGACAAGTCGCTTTGCCGACCCTACAAATCGCGTCAGCTCCCGCTGAACGAATTGTAGCCCTGGTCTTCCCAGTAGCCGCCCTTGTACTCGTTGGTGACTTCCATCGAGACGACATATTTCGGGTTCTTGAAGCCGAGTTTTGTCGGCACGCGGATCTTCATCGGGTAGCCATAGGCGCGCGGCAGGATTTCATTCGCATATTTGAACGTCATCTGGGTCTGCGGATGCAGCGCGCTGCGCATGTCCAGCGGGGAATTGTAGCCGTCCTTGTCGGCGCACTGGAACCACACATATTTCGCACGCGTGTCGGCGCCGATCAGCTTCAGGAAATCGCGGAGCGGCGTGCCAGTCCAGCTTCCGATCGCGCTCCAGCCCTCGACGCAGATGTGGCGGGTGATTTGCGTGACCTGTGGCAGCTGGTGGAGCTCGTCCAGCGTCCAGGATTTCTTGTTGTCGACGAGGCCACGCACCTCGAGCTTCCAGTCCTTCCCATCGACTTCCGGCGCTTCGTCGAGATCGTAATAGGCATTGAATGGGAACGGCTTCGTGATCGCGCTTTCCGGGAAGGTCGGTGCCAGCGCGTCCGGATTGAAGATGAAGGCCTGCACCGCGTCGTTGAACTTTGACGCTTTCTTCAGCAACTCCTCGGCGGAGGAACTATCAACGACGTCGCAGCCGGTGAGCAGTGTCAGCGCGCCGAGGCTCGCACCGCCTGTGATGAAACGGCGGCGGGTCAGGTCCGGCATTACCTTGAGCGAGTCCTTGATGAGCAGACGCTTGTCGACGCCGGGGATCAGGAATGAACGCTTGGCCATGAAAGTTCTCCAGCATCTCTTGTTCTGAGCATGATCTTATCGGAAAACCGGTTCCCACTTTTCCGGATCATGCTTGCTCAGCGGCCGATGATCATGGCGCGCAGGCTCTTCGGCACCAGCAGCGCCAGCGCGACGTGAACCACCAGGAAGGCGCAGATCGCGGCCATGCAAAAGAAGTGGACGTAACGCGCCGTCGGATAGTCACCGAACAGCATCACCAGGTAATAGAGCTGCACGGGTTTCCAGATCGACAGGCCCGACAGCACGATGAGCACGCCGACCACGATGATGCCGGCGTAGAGCAGGCGCTGCACGTAGTTGTAGACGGTGAGATCGTCATGGCCGAGCTTGAAGGTCAGCGCGGCCTTGACGTCGTGCAGCACGCCGGACGGCGTGATCGGCAGCAGTTTCTTGGCGAAGCGGCCGGTGGCAAAGCCCGTGATGAGATAGGCGAGCCCGTTGATCATGAGGATCCACATCGCCGCAAAATGCCAGAGCAGCGCGCCGCCGAGCCAGCCGCCGAGCGTGATGTCGCGGGAGAAGCTGAAGTTGAACAGCGGCGAGGCGTTGTAGATCTGCCAGCCCGACATGATCATCAGGATCACGGCGAACGCATTGATCCAGTGCATCAGCCTCACCCAGGCCGGCTGGATGGTTTTGGCCTTGGTGGCGCTGATCGGAGCGTCGGCTGCGGCTAGGCTCGACATGGTGGTTCCGTCCTCAAGTGTCGCGTGACGATAAATATACGCCAGCGGCTTCGGTTTCGTTACGTCCTGCCGGCTACCGATTTGATATCCGAAAGGTATCGTGGTCACAAAAAAGCGAGCCGGGATCCCCGACTCGCCGTTTCTCGCATCCTGTTCGGGGATGAAACAGGGAGGTGCGGTGTTACGTCGCCGGCGGTGTTACGTCGCCGGCATCAGCACGGTGTCGACCACATGGATGACGCCGTTCGACTGGTTGACGTTGGTGATCGTCACCATCGAGGTGCCGCCCTTGGCATCGACGATCCAGGTCTTGCCGTCCATCTTCTTGACTGTCAGCTCCTCGCCTTCAGCGGTCTTCAGCTTCTTGCCGTCGGTGAGGTCGGAGGCCTCGAGCTTGCCGGGCACGACATGGTAGGTGAGGATCTTGGTCAGGGTTGCCTTGTTCTCGGGCTTGACCAGGGTGTCGACGGTGCCGGCCGGCAGCTTGCCGAAGGCCGCGTTGGTCGGCGCGAACACCGTGAACGGCCCCTTGCCTTCCAGCGTCTGCACGAGGCCGGCGGCCTTCACCGCGGCCACCAGCGTGGTGTGGTCCTTGGAGTTGACGGCGTTCTGGATGATGTTCTTGGAGGGGAACATCGCAGCGCCGCCGACCATCACGGTCTTTTCCTCGGCCCTCACAGGTGCGACGACGGTCGCGGTGATGGCAAGGGCGCTGAAAGCGGCAGCAGCGAGATAGGCAATACGCTTCGACATGGAGAGTCTCCCGATATCTGGATGAAGTCCTGCAACAACGGCACCTAGCGACAGGTGTGAGGCAGGAGCGCCGTCGTTGGGCCGAACTACGGGAGGATTCGGCGAGCGGTTTCGGGGAATAATTTATTGTGATGCGTGAAACTTTGCGTGGGGGTTTCCGTGTGAGGGCGCGACGGGCGCCAAGCACGCCAGTGCCGTAGGCTGGGCAAAGGCGCGCAAGCGCCGTGCCCACCACTTAAGTCCAGATTCGCTGAAAAATGGTGGGCACGCTTCGCTTTGCCCACCCTACGACACTGAGAGTATTGCACGGTCGAGCATCTCAATCCCTGCTGAGCGGCGTCTGGATAAACCCGCGATTGTGGGTCGGGCTGATCAGCACCTCGTTGATGCAGACGCGCGGCGGCATGGAGGCGATGAAGGCGATGGTGCGGCCAAGATCTTCGGACTGAAGCATCCTCGCCTGCTCCTCCTCGCTGGGCACCACCGGGCGCTGTTTCAGAATGGGGGTGGCCACCTCGCCCGGCATCAGGCAGCAGGCGCGCAGGCCGTTGACGCACTCGTCCATGTTGAAGGAATGGGTCAGTGCCAGCACCGCATGTTTGGTCGTGGTGTAGGCCGGCCCCGGCATCTTCGAGACGTGGCGGCCCGCCCAGGACGAGACATTGATGATGCAGCCGTCCTGCTGCTTGCGCATCGGCGGCAGCACCGCGCGCATGCAATAGAGCACGCCGTTGAGGTTGATCTCGACGAGCTTGTCCCAACCCTCCAGTTCCAGGTCGTTCCAGCTTCGCTTGCGAACGTTGACGCCGGCGCTGTTGACCAGGAGGTCGATGCGGCCGTGCCTGGCCAGGATCTGATCGGCCGCCTTCTGGACATCGGCGGCAATGCTGACGTCGAGCGGGATCGCCTCCGCGGCGCCTCCGGCGTTGGTGATTTTGGCGACCACCGCATCCAGCGCGTCCTTGCGCCGCCCGGACACCACCACCGTCCAGCCGTCAGCGGCAAGCGCCTCCGCGCCGGCCTCCCCGATCCCGCTGCCACCGCCCGTGACCCAGGCCGCGCGTTTCCTTTCCTTTGTCATGCAAACTGTCTCCGTTGCTTCATCGGGGCGGTTTTTGCTAATCCAGCCCTCGGTTTTGACCGGCCTTCGCCTTTGAGGAATGTTGCATGAACCAAGCTGCCAACACCAATCTGTTTTCCCGCCTGTTCGATGGCCTGAAGGATCCGACGCGGCTTGCGATCGAGACCCATGACGGCGGCCGCATCACCTATGGCGAGCTGATCGCACGCGCGGGCCAGATGGCGAATGTGCTGGTCGAACGCGGCGTAAAGCCTGGCGACCGTGTCGCGGTGCAGGTGGAAAAATCCGTCGCCAATATCGTGCTGTATCTGGCAACCGTGCGGGCCGGCGCGGTCTATCTGCCGCTCAACACGGCCTATACGCTGAACGAGCTCGACTACTTCATCACCGATGCCGAACCGTCGCTGGTGGTGTGCGATCCCTCCAAGGCCGACGGCATCGCCGCGATCGCCGCTAAGGTGAAGGCCAAGGTCGAGACGCTCGATTCCAGCGGCAATGGCTCGCTGACGGACGCCGCCGCGAAGGCGAAGAGTGAGTTCGCCACCGTGCCGCGCGCGAACGATGACCTTGCGGCGATTCTCTACACGTCGGGCACCACCGGCCGTTCCAAGGGCGCGATGCTGTCCCACGACAATCTCGCCTCGAACTCGCAAACGCTGGTCGACTACTGGCGCTTCACCGACAAGGACGTGCTGATCCACGCGCTGCCGATCTACCACACCCACGGCCTGTTCGTGGCGATCAACGTCACGCTGTTCGCCCGGGCCTCGATGATCTTCCTGCCAAAGCTCGATCCGGACCTGATCATCAAGCTGATGGCGCGCGCCACCGTGCTGATGGGCGTGCCGACGTTCTATACGCGTCTTCTGCAAAACCCCGCGCTGTCGCGCGAGACGACGAAGCACATGCGCCTGTTCATCTCGGGCTCGGCGCCGCTGCTGGCCGACACCCATCGCGAATGGTCGGCGCGAACGGGCCATGCGGTGCTCGAGCGCTACGGCATGACCGAGACCAACATGAATACGTCGAACCCCTATGACGGCGAGCGCGTGCCCGGCGCGGTCGGCTTCCCGCTGCCCGGCGTCTCCGCCCGCGTCACCGATCCCGAGACCGGCAAGGAGCTGCCGCGTGACGAGATCGGCATGATCGAGGTGAAGGGACCGAACGTCTTCAAGGGCTATTGGCGCATGCCGGAGAAGACCAAGTCCGAATTCCGCCCGGACGGCTTCTTCATCACCGGCGATCTCGGCAAGATCGACGCGAAGGGCTACGTCCACATCCTCGGCCGTGGCAAGGATCTCGTGATCTCCGGCGGCTTCAACGTCTATCCGAAGGAAATCGAGAGCGAGATCGACGCCATGCCGGGCGTGATCGAATCCGCCGTGATCGGCGTGCCGCATGCCGATTTCGGCGAGGGCGTCACGGCGGTCCTTGTCTGCAACAAGGGCGCTGAGGTGAGCGAAGCCTCGGTGTTGAAGGCGCTCGACGGCCGGCTCGCAAAGTTCAAGATGCCCAAGCGGGTGTTCGTGGTCGACGAACTGCCGCGCAACACCATGGGCAAGGTGCAGAAGAACGTGCTGCGGGATACGTACAAGGATATTTACGCGAAGAAGTAGGTTGCGGTCTCTAGCCACCACAGACGCTGTCATGCCCCGGCTTGACCGGGGCACCCAGTACGCCTTGGCTTCTCGGTTCAATCACTACCGTCGCTGGAATACCGGATTGCCCGCCTTCGCGGGCAATGACCCTTGAGTGTGGGGCGTGCGCTTTGCCGCGAGCCGTCACTGTCCGCCCACCAAGCTCATCACGAACCGGCTGCCAACGATAAACAGATAACAGCCGAACGCGGCCTCCAGCGTGCGCTTCGACATCGCATGCGCGGCCTTAACGCCGAGCGGTGCGGTGACGAGGCTCATCGGCATCACCAGCACGGCTCCGATCAACGAGACAAAGCCGAGCGCGAACGGGAATTGCAGGGCTGCGACTGACGGAAAACGCGCGGCCGCCGGCCAGCCGGCATAGATGTAGCCGAGCGCGCCGGGGATCGAGATCAGCACCGCCAACGCCGACGACGTTGCGACCGCCTGATGGATCGGGCGGCCATAGAAGGTCATCAGCAGATTGGAGAACAGGCCGCCGCCAATGCCCATCAGGGTCGAGAGGATTCCGACCACGAAGCCGTAGATGCGCATCAGCGGGCCTGTCGGCAGGTCGTCACCGAACTTCCAGGTTTCGCGCGCGAAGATGAGGCGGGCCGCGGCGGAATAAGCGACGGCGACGAAGACGATCTTGAACAGCCGCTCCGGCGCGTAGCGCGCGACCACGCTGCCGGCGATGACGCCGATGACGATCGGCAGCCACCAGACGCGCAGAATCGTCATGTCGACCGCGCCGCGCTTGTAGTGCGCCTGGAACGAGCGGATCGAGGTTGGGATGATCACCGCGAGCGAGGTGCCGACACAGAGCGGCATCCGCACCTCCAGCGGCACGCCGGCAATGCGGAAGCATTCGTAGAACACGGGGACGAGGATCGCCCCGCCGCCGATTCCGAACACGCCAGCGAGAAAGCCCGAGAGCGCACCAACCGCGATGAGCAGCAGCGCCAGCTCGACGATGTCCTGGAGATTGAGACCTGCAATCACGCGAATCGTATCCCGGCACGCCGGCGACGCGCCTCCCGGCCGTGCGCAACTTGTAGGCTATCCTGCTCGCGTGGTCGTCAGCGGGAAGCGACAGGCGCGGAATGCGGGACACGCATATCGGACGCGCCCTGGCGAGGTGTTGGAGGGGAAAACGGGTCAAGCGACGTGCGCAGAGGGCTCTTTCGCGGTTCCCCCGAGGCTGTTTTGATCCCACTTTGCAGTATGAACGGACTGGTTCGCATGACGACGATCCTCTTGCGATTTCAAGTCGGGAGACGAGCGCCAGAAAAACTGGCTACAAATTCACTCCTTCAACATCCCGATCTCGCTCTGGTATACCGAGCCCCTGATCAGTCTTGGTTCGTCGCCGCTCTAAAGCTGAACGACGGTTCGCTTTATGGCGATTTGGTGATTGCGCGGATAGATTCGACTCCGTAAATAGGGCCGACCTTTCGCGATCCCCGCGCGCCCCATGCTGGGCCGCAATAAAACACCAAAGCCGCCCATGACCGCACGGATCGAACGACCGCTTTCACCCCACCTGCAAGTCTACCGCTGGACGCTGACGATGGCGCTGTCCATCGTCCACCGCGCCACCGGTATCGCCCTTTATGTCGGAACCCTGCTGCTGGCCTGGTGGTTGATCGCCGCGGCCTCCGGCCCGGCGGCGTACTCCCATGTGCAGGCCTTTACCGGCAGCATCATCGGACGGCTGATCGTGTTCGGGTACACTTGGGCGCTGATGCACCACATGCTGAGCGGCATCCGGCATTTCGTCTGGGACCTCGGCTATGGCTTCAAGGCCAATGAGCGCGAGGCGCTCACCTGGGGCGCGCTGATCGGCGGCATCACGCTGACTGTCCTGATCTGGATCATTGCCTACGCGATCGGAGGCGGACGATGAGCTCGACCGATACGCCCAAGCGCAGCATGCGCACCCCGCTCGGCCGCGTCCGCAATCTTGGCGCCGCGCATTCCGGCACGTCTGACTTCTGGCGCCAGCGCCTCACCGGCGTCGCCATGACGCTGTTGATGCTGCCCGTGATCGTCGTCGTCATGATGCTGCTCGGCCGCAACCAGGCGGGCGCTGCGCAGATTCTCGGCTCGCTGCCGATCGCGCTGATTCTCCTGCTCTTCATCTTCGCCAGCGCCTGGCACATGAAGATCGGCATGCAGGTCGTGATCGAGGACTACGTCCATAACGAGAAGGTGAAGCTCGTTGCGGTCATGCTCAACAACTTCTTCTCGATCGCGGTGGCGCTCGCTTCGACCTACGCGATTCTCAAGCTGTCATCCGGAGTGTAACCCATGGCTACCGGAACATCGGCCGCCACCACGAATGGCAAGGGCAACGGCGCTCCCGCCACCAACGGAAAAGCCTATCCGATCGAAGACCACACCTATGACGTCGTCGTGGTCGGCGCCGGTGGCGCGGGCCTGCGCGCCGTCGTCGGCTGCAGCGAGGCGGGCCTGCGCACGGCCTGCATCACCAAGGTGTTTCCGACCCGTTCGCACACCGTCGCGGCGCAGGGCGGCATCTCCGCCTCGCTCGGCAACATGCACAAGGACGACTGGCGCTGGCACATGTACGACACCGTGAAGGGGTCGGACTGGCTGGGCGACCAGGACGCGATCGAATACATGGTGCGTCACGCCCCCGAAGCGGTCTACGAGCTCGAGCATTGGGGCGTGCCGTTCTCGCGTACCGAGGATGGCAAGATCTACCAGCGTCCGTTCGGCGGCATGACCACGGAATTCGGCAAGAGCCAGGCGCAGCGCACCTGCGCCGCCGCCGACCGCACCGGTCACGCCATGCTGCACACGATGTATGGCCAGTCGCTGCGCCATGCGGCAGAATTCTTCATCGAGTTCTTCGCCATCGACCTGATCATGGACGACCAGGGCGCCTGCCGCGGCGTGATCGCGCTGAAGCTCGATGACGGCACGCTGCATCGCTTCCGCGCCCAGACCACGATCCTGGCGACCGGCGGCTACGGCCGCGCCTATGCGTCCTGCACCTCGGCCCATACCTGCACCGGCGACGGCGGCGGCATGGTGCTGCGCGCCGGCCTGCCGCTCCAGGACATGGAATTCGTGCAGTTCCACCCGACCGGCATCTACGGGTCGGGCTGTCTCGTCACCGAAGGCGCGCGCGGCGAGGGCGGCTATCTCGTCAACTCCGAGGGCGAGCGCTTCATGGAGCGCTACGCACCGTCGGCCAAGGACCTCGCCTCGCGCGACGTCGTCTCGCGCGCGATGACCATCGAAATCCGCGAGGGGCGCGGCGTCGGCAAGAAGAAGGATCACATCTTCCTGCACCTCGACCATCTCGATCCAAAGGTCCTGCAGGAGCGGCTGCCGGGTATTTCCGAATCGGCAAAGATCTTCGCCAATGTCGACGTGACGCGCGAGCCGATTCCGATCGTGCCGACCGTGCACTACAACATGGGCGGCATCCCGACGAATTATCACGGCGAGGTGCTGACCAAGAAGGACGGCGACGACAACGCCGTGATCCCGGGCCTGATGGCGATCGGCGAGGCGGCCTGCGTCTCCGTGCACGGCGCCAACCGTCTCGGCTCCAACTCGCTGATCGACCTCGTGGTGTTCGGCCGCGCCGCGGCGCTGCGCTGCGCCGAAAAGCTCACCGCCAACGGCAAGCAGCCGGAGCTGCCGGCGGACTCGGCCGAACAGTCGCTCGGCCGCCTCGACCACTACCGCTACGCCTCAGGCGGCACCCCGACCGCGAAGCTGCGCGAGGGCATGCAGCACGTGATGCAGAACAATTGCGCGGTGTTCCGCACCGGCGAGGTGCTGAGCGAAGGCCAGAACCTGATCCAGAAGGTCCACAGCGGCATCACCGACATCGCCGTGTCCGACCGCTCGCTGGTGTGGAACTCGGACCTCGTCGAGACGCTCGAGTTCGACAATCTGATCTCGCAGGCAGTGGTGACGATGAACTCGGCCGCCAACCGCACCGAAAGCCGCGGCGCGCATGCGCGCGAGGATTTCTCCGCACGCGACGACAAGAACTGGATGAAGCACACGCTGGCCTGGCTCGACGATGCCGCCAAGGTGACGATCGACTACCGTCCGGTGCACAACTACACCATGACCAACGACGTGCAGTACATCCCGCCGAAGGCGCGCGTGTACTGAGGAAGAACAACAGTAGCTCGTCATTCCGGGGCGATGCGGAGCATCGAGCCCGGAATCTCGAGATTCCGGGGCTGGTCCTTCGGACCATCCCGGAATGACGAAAGGTTAGAGCAATGGTTGAATTCGCACTTCCGAAGAACTCGAAGATATCAGGCGGCAAGACCTGGCCGAAGCCCGCGGGCGCGACTGAGCTTCGCGAATTCCGCGTCTATCGCTGGAATCCGGACGACGGCAAGAATCCGAGCGTCGACACCTATTACGTCGACACCCACGATTGCGGTCCGATGGTGCTGGACGGCCTGATCTGGATCAAGAACCACATCGACCCGTCGCTGACCTTCCGCCGCTCCTGCCGCGAGGGCGTCTGCGGCTCCTGCGCCATGAACATCGACGGCCAGAACACGCTCGCCTGCACCCGTTCGATGCACGACGTGAAGGACGGCGCGGTGAAGATCAACCCGCTGCCGCACCAGCCGGTGGTGAAGGATCTCGTCCCCGACCTCACCAATTTCTACGCGCAATACGCTTCCGTCGAGCCGTGGCTGAAGACGACCTCGCCGACGCCGCAAAAGGAATGGCGCCAGAGCCACGAGGACCGCGAGAAGCTCGATGGCCTCTACGAGTGCATCCTGTGCGCCTGCTGCTCGACCTCCTGCCCAAGCTATTGGTGGAACAGCGAGCGCTATCTCGGCCCCGCCGCCCTGCTCCAGGCGAACCGCTGGGTGTCCGATTCGCGCGATGAGGCAACCGGCGAACGGCTCGACAATCTCGAGGACCCGTTCCGGCTCTATCGCTGCCACACCATCATGAACTGCGCCAAGGCCTGCCCGAAAGGCCTGAACCCCGCAGAGGCGATCGCCGAGCTGAAGCTGAAGCTCGTCGAGCGGCAAGTTTAAGCGAACTTTATGCATCCGCCGCGGTCGCTGGCGCTGCGGCCGCATTGCTACCTAGAGTAGTTTAACATAGGTCTGCTACTGGCGCATCCTTTGCGGGCGGAGTCGAGCCGGCCGCAACCAAAGGTTCCATTCACAAAGCACTTCCTTCCCTGCGGGAAATTCAAGTAAACTTCGCTTCGGGTCAGGAGCGACTGTGCAGGGCGCGCAACGCAATTCGTTGAAACTGCTACAGTGGATGATGGCGGCATCCCTGGCGCTGCCGATTGCGCTGTTCATCATCGCCTCGGCGATCTCCTATAATTCGACCAACGACATCGCCGACCGCGAGATCGAGCGTACGCTCGAAGTCGCCCACGAGCATGCGCTCAAGGTGTTCGAGACCATCGACCGCAGCCTCGCCGAGCTCAACGAGGTCGTGCGCGGCCTTTCGGACGAGGCGATCCGGTCGCGCGAGGCGGTGCTGCATCTGCGCCTGAAGCGGCTGACCGATTCGCTGCCGCAGCTCAAATCCGCCTGGATCTTCGATGCGCAGGGCCACGCGCTGGTCAACAGCCTGTTGTCGCCGGCGCCGCAGCTCAGCTTCGCGGACCGGGATTATTTCAACGCGCATGTCGACCAGAACATCGGCACCTTCATCGGCACACCGCTGACGCCGCGCCAACCCTACCAGGGCGCCCGCTTCTTCGGCGTGAGCCGCCGCCGCGAATCCGACGACGGCAGCTTCATCGGCGTGATCCAGGCCTCGGTATTTCCCGAATATTTCGAGAGCTTTTATGCGCGCATCGGCAGCGATCCCGGCAGCTTCTTCGCGATGGGGCGGACCGATGGCGTCCTGCTGGCGCATTATCCGCACCTCGACCACGACGTCCGGCTCGATCCCGGCGGGCCGGTCGGCCGCAAAATCGCGCTGAGCCCCGAGCACGGGCTCATGACCATCGCCTGGCCCGCCGACGGCATCGAGCGTCGCATCGGCTACAAGCGCGTCGCCGAATATCCGATCTATGTCAGCGCGGGGCTCGAGACCGCGGCGATCCGTTCGCGCTGGCTCGCCACCATGGGCCAGCACCTGATCTTCGGCCTGCCGGCCACGGCCCTGCTGTTCTTCATCCTCGCGCTGGCATTCCGGCGCACCCAGAACCTCCAGGCCGAAGCGGCACGGCGGCGCGACGCCGAGGAGGCACTCAAGCACAGCCAGCGCCTCGAGGCACTCGGACAGCTCACCGGCGGCGTGGCGCACGACTTCAACAACCTGCTGACCGTGATCCGCGCCTCCATCGACCTATTGAACCGGCCGCAATTGTCCGAGGAGCGGAGACAGCGCTACATCAACGCCATCACAGACGCTGTCGCGCGCGCAGCGAAACTGACCTCGCAGCTCCTGGCCTTCGCGCGGCGACAGACGCTGAAGCCCGAGGTATTCGACGTCGGCGCACGCGTGCAGTCGTTGCGCGACATGATCGCCACGCTGATCGGGCCGGCCATCGAGATCGTGATCCGGCTGCCGGCGGGGTCCTTTCTCGTCAACGCCGATGCCGGCCAGTTCGAGACGGCACTGTTCAACATGGCGGTCAATGCGCGCGATGCGATGCAGGGCCGCGGCAGGATCACGTTCGCGGTGGAGGCCGCGACAGCCGTTCCCGACAGCCTGGCACATCTCGTCGGCAGCCACGGCTTCGTCACCGTCACGGTCACCGATACCGGGTCCGGCATTCCCGCAGGCCAGCTCGGCCGCATCTTCGAGCCGTTCTTCACGACCAAGCAGGTCGGCCACGGCACCGGGCTCGGCCTGTCGCAGGTGTTCGGCTTCGTCAAGCAATCCGGCGGCGAGGTGACGGTTGCGAGCGAGGTCGGCCGCGGCAGCGCCTTCACGCTCTACCTGCCGCGCGTGCCCGCCGAGGTGCTGCCGCAGCGGCAGGCGCCCGACACCGCGCCCGCAATTGCCGGCAGCGGCATGTCGGTGCTGGTCGTCGAGGACAATATCGAGGTGGCCAATTTCGCCGCCGACGGGCTCACCGAGCTCGGTTACAGCGTCACGCTGGTCGACAATGCCAGCGATGCGCTCGCCGAGCTGACCGTGGACACTGATCGCTTCGACGTGATGTTCTCCGACGTGGTGATGCCCGGCATGACCGGGCTCGATCTCGCGCACGCGATCCGCGACCGTGGCATCGACGTGCCCATCGTGCTCACCAGCGGCTACAGCCACGTACTGGCGCAGGACGGCAGTTTCGGCTTCGAGCTGCTGCAAAAGCCCTATTCGATCGAGGCGCTGTCACGCGTGCTGTACAAGGCCGCACGGCTGCGCCGTGTGCGGGATGGGGCGGCAGAATAAGGCAGCGCAACCGGAACAACGAGGAACCGTTTGATTTTCCCTCGCGTTGTTCCGGATGCAGAAGCCGGCCGCTGAGCGCGAAAAGGGCAAGACGCCACCCATTGTCGAGATCGCTGGCGAGAGCGGCGTCGAGGTCGCCCCGCCGCCTCCGGAGCTTCTCGAATCCGACGCGGATTTATCACCTGAGGAGGCCGAGGAGGCGCGCAAGGAATATCTGCTGGCGCGCTTCTGGATCAGTGCCAGGGGATTTTGGGGACAAAATGGCGATCGGCTGGCGTGGCCTTTCTCCATCGGCCTGGTGGTCCTGATCGTCGCCACCGTGGGCTGTCAGTACGGCATCAATGTCTGGAATCGCGCGATCTTCGATGCGATCGAGCAACGCAACGCCGCCACCGTCTTCCATTTGACGGCCGTGTTCTTTCCGCTCGCGTTCGGCAGCATCGCGCTTAGCGTGGCTCAGGTGTTCGCGCGCATGCGCATCCAGCGCCGCTGGCGCGGCTGGCTCACCGCAAGCGTGCTGACGCGATGGCTCGCGAACGGCCGCTACTATCAGCTCAATCTCGTCAGCGGCGACCACGATAATCCCGAATACCGGATCGCCGAGGATTTGCGGATCGCAACGGATTCGCCGGTCGACTTCCTCGCCGGCGTCACCTCGGCGTCGTTGTCTGCCGCGACCTTCATCGTCGTGCTCTGGACCATCGGCGGCGCGCTCACCGTCACGCTCGGTGGATCATCGTTCACCATTCCCGGCTTCCTGGTCGTCGCCGCGATTCTCTACGCGGCGATCGCATCCAGCTCGATCCTGGTGATCGGCCGGCGCTTCGTGCAGGTCTCCGAGAACAAGAACCAGGCGGAAGCCGACTTCCGTTATACTCTCACGCGCGTGCGCGAGAACGGCGAGAGCATCGCCCTGCTCGGTGGCGAGGACGAGGAGCGCGAGGGCATCGACCGCAACTTCACCAACGTGCTCCAGCAATGGGCGCGACTCGCCGGCCAGCATATGCGCACGACGCTGGTGTCGCAGGGCTCGAGCCTCGTTGCTCCCGTGGTCCCTCTCTTGCTCTGCGCACCGAAATTCCTCGATGGCAGCATGACGCTCGGACAGGTGATGCAGGCGACTTCCGCCTTCACCATCGTGCAGAGCGCCTTCGGGTGGCTGGTCGACAACTATCCGCGGCTCGCCGACTGGAACGCCTGCGCGCGCCGCATCGCCTCGCTGATGATGTCGCTCGATGGTCTCGAGCGCGCGGAGCAAGGCGACGGTCTCGGCCGCATCAGGCGTGGCGAAACCGGGAATGAGGCGATGCTCGAATTGCGCGACCTTTCCGTCACTCTCGACGACGGCACCGCGGTGGTCGGTGAAACCGAGGTGGTCATCGAGCCCGGCGAGCGCCTGCTGGTGGCCGGTGAATCCGGCACCGGAAAGAGCACTCTGGTGCGCGCGATCGCTGGCCTGTGGCCATGGGGTGGTGGCAGCGTCAACCTCCACCCCGACCGACGGCTTTTCATGCTGCCGCAGCGTCCCTATGTGCCGACCGGAACCCTGCGTCGCGCCGTCGCCTATCCCGGCGCCGCCGAAGACTGGACGGTCGATGAGATCTGCGCGGCCCTGCGCAAGGTCGGCCTCGATCATCTCAAGGAGAAGATCGAGGAAGAGGGCCCGTGGGACCAGACGCTCTCGGGCGGTGAGAAGCAGCGTCTCGCCTTCGCGCGCCTCCTGCTGCACAGCCCGGACATCGTGGTGCTGGACGAGGCGACCTCGGCGCTCGACGAAAAGAGCCAGGACAGGATGATGAAGATGATCACGGACGAATTGCCGAAGGCGACCATCGTCAGCGTGGCGCATCGCGCCGAGCTCGAGGCCTTTCATAGCCGCAAGATCGTGCTGGAGCGGCACAAGGGCGGCGCCAGGCTCGTGAGCGACGTCGACCTCGTTCCACGCAAGGGCCGGCGACGGCTGCTCGGCCGTTTCCTGCGTCAGCGCAAGGCAACACCGAAAAAGGCGGTCTGAGCGACATTGGAGTTGCTGGCAAAACCGGCTATGCATGCGCCGCTTGCTACGAGGACTTTTGCTTGACGCCCGATACCGACCCCACGTCCGCGCCATTCGGCGCGTTCGCGCCGAATGCGGCGCAGGCTGCGATCATCTCGCTTGCGCACCGCTCCGGACTGAAGCGCGGCGCATTCCGCCCGTGGCTGTCGCGGCTGGTCGATTTGCTGCGCGCAGGTCCGGTCGACGTGCAATATCAGGGCGCCTCGTTCCGCTTGCATCATCAGGCGAGCGCGACCGAGCGCGGCGCGCTGTTCAACCCCGACTATAATCTCGACGAGCTCGACTTCCTGCGCCAGCACACGCCGGCCGGCGGCGTATTCGTCGACGTAGGCGCCAATGTCGGCACATTTGCGCTGGTGATGGCGCGCCATGTCGGCGCGATAGGCAAGGTCATCGCGATCGAGCCGCACCCGGTGACCTTCGCGCGGCTGTCGTTCAACAACGCG
>NZ_JBANBK010000103.1:0-26715 GCF_053572325.1 Bradyrhizobium sp. UFLA05-112
ACGGCGTTCGAGGGGTGTCCACACCCTCACCGCCGCTTACCCCAGTCGCCGCTTACCCCATAGCATCTGGATCGCCCGCATTCGCGGTGACGTCGGAGCAGACGTCAGGATTCGACGAACTCGTCGCGCTTGTATCCCTGCGCATAGAGCAGTGCGGTGAGATCGCCATGATCGATCCGCGCGGCCGCCGCAGCCGCCACGGCGGGCTTGGCGTGGTAGGCGACACCCAGCCCCGCCGCCTGGATCATCGCGAGATCGTTGGCGCCGTCGCCAACGACCAGCGTATCGATGTCGTCGAGATCGAACGCCTCCATCAGGTCGACCAGCGTCGCGAGTTTTGCCGCGCGGCCTAGGATCGGCTCCTTCACTTCGCCGGTGAACTTGCCGTCGCGCACGATCAGCTCGTTGGCGCGGTTCTCCTGGAAGCCGATTTTCGCGGCGACCGCGTTGGTGAACAGCGTGAAGCCGCCGGACACGAGACAGGTATAGGCGCCGTGGGCGCGCATGGTCGCGACCAGTTCGCGGCCGCCCGGCGTCAGCGTGATATGCTTGGCGAGGACATCGTCGACGACGCCGACCGGCAGGTCCTTCAGCAGCGCGACGCGCTCGCGCAGGGCCGGCTCGAACTCGATCTCGCCGCGCATCGCACGCTCGGTGATGGCTGCGACGTGCGCCTTGACCCCAACGACATCGGCGAGCTCGTCGATGCATTCCTGGCCGATCATGGTGGAATCCATGTCGGCGAGAAAAAGTCTCTTGCGCCGGAAGCCGACAGGTTGCACGACGATGTCGATCGGCAGGTCGCCGCGCAGCTCGCGCAACCGTTGTTCAATGGCGTGACGATCGCCTTCGAGGTTATCCTGCGCGCCGAAGGGTATGTCGACCGCAACCCCGTCGAACAGCCAGTGTGCAGGCGCGGCCGAGGGCAGCACGGCACGCGCGCCGTCGACGATGGTAGAGTCGAGCGCGGGATTATCGGGGTTGCAGATCAGCGTGGCGACGAGGGACATTTGAGGTTTTCGTGCGCGAGGGGCAAGTGAGCAAGGCCGTGCTTATCGCAGGCCCGACCGCCAGCGGCAAGTCGGCGCTGGCGCTCGAGCTTGCCCTGAACGCCGGCGGCATCGTGATCAATGCCGATTCCATGCAGGTCTATCGCGATCTGCGTGTCATCACGGCCCGCCCCACGCGGGACGAGGAGGCGCAGGTCCCGCACCGTCTCTATGGCCATGTCGACGCGGCCGTGAATTTTTCGGCCGGTGCCTGGCTCGCGGATGCGGCGGCAGCGCTGGCCGAGGCGCGGGCGCAAGGCCGCCTGCCGATCTTCATCGGCGGCACCGGGCTTTATTTCAAGGCGCTGACGAGGGGCCTCTCGACGGTGCCGCCGATCCGGCCCGAGGTGCGCGAGGGCGTGCGCGCGCGGCTCGAGCAGGGCGGCGTCGAAGCGCTGCACGCGGAACTCGCAGGCCGTGATCCTACCGCCGCTGGACGGCTGAATGTGCGCGACCGCACCCGCATCGCTCGCGCGCTCGAAGTGATCGAGGCGACCGGCCGCTCGCTGCTCGACTGGCATCGCGAGGGCCAGCCGCCGCTGCTGCCCAAGGACAGTTTCAACGCCCTGTTCCTCGCCCCAGAGCGCGATGAGCTCTATGCCCGCATCGATGCCCGCTTCGAGGCCATGCTCGGCGCCGGCGCGCTCAACGAGGTCGAATTGCTTGCCGCGCGAGAACTCGATCCGCTGTTGCCGGCGATGAAGGCCCACGGCGTGCCCACGCTGATCCGGCACGTCCGTGGCGAGATCAGCCTGGACGAGGCGGCCGCGATCAGCCAAGCCGACACCCGCCATTACGCCAAGCGCCAGTTCACCTGGTTCCGGCATCAATTGCCCGAGTTCGAATGGGTGAAGCCGGAGCAGGCGATGGGGTGGCTGGCCGCTGCCGTGAGGGCGGAGTGAGGCGCCTCGCTCGGTCGTCGTTCCGGGGGCGCGCACAGCGCGAGCGCCCCGGGAACGACGACCTTTTGCGCTTTCGTCGTAAATTCCCTCTCGCCGAACCGCCGGAACGCCGCTACACTTCTCGAAATCGCGCGAAAACGGCCACATTGCCTTGACATCCGGGCTTTGGCCGCTATGGTTCGCGCAACCTTTGGGAAGCCGGGCCGACCTCATGCGTAACATTATTACCAAACTCCTTATCGTCGTCGTACCCAGGCGCATCGCCGGGGATGGCTAGCGGCCATCCAAAACCGAGCGGTGCGCATGGGGCCTCTTGGGGCCCTTTTTTATTTCCCGAACCAGACCTCGAAGAAGCCGCTGACAACAGCGCATCCGGAGCAAGCCAATGACCGACAACAGCCACGATCCGAACCAGATGACCGGCGCCGCGATGATCGTGCGCGCGCTCATCGATCATGGCGTGACGGATATTTTCGGCTATCCCGGCGGCGCGGTGCTTCCGATCTATGACGAGATCTTCCAACAGAGCGAGATCCAGCACATCCTGGTCCGGCATGAGCAGGGCGCGGGCCACGCCGCCGAAGGCTATGCGCGCTCGACCGGCAAGCCGGGCGTCGTGCTGGTGACTAGCGGCCCCGGCGCCACCAACATGGTGACGCCGCTGACGGATGCGCTGATGGATTCGATCCCGCTGGTCTGCATCACCGGGCAGGTGCCGACCCACCTGATCGGCAATGACGCGTTCCAGGAATGCGACACCGTCGGCATCACGCGCCCCTGCACCAAGCACAACTGGCTGGTCCGCGACGTCAACGATCTTGCC
Source organism: Bradyrhizobium sp. UFLA05-112 (assembly GCF_053572325.1). Taxonomy (NCBI): domain Bacteria; kingdom Pseudomonadati; phylum Pseudomonadota; class Alphaproteobacteria; order Hyphomicrobiales; family Nitrobacteraceae; genus Bradyrhizobium; species Bradyrhizobium sp. UFLA05-112. Next base: position 2,775 of record NZ_JBANBK010000103.1, read on the forward strand.
AAGGTGCTGCACGAGGCGTTCTACGTCGCGACCTCGGGGCGACCGGGCCCGGTGCTGGTCGACGTGCCGAAGGACGTGCAGTTCGCGACCGGCACCTACCATCCGCCGCGCAAGTCCGACGTGCACGTCTCCTACGCGCCGCGCGTGAAGGGCGACGCGATGCAGATCCGCAAGGCCGTTTCGCTGCTCGCCAATGCCAAGCGTCCGGTGATCTATTCGGGCGGTGGCGTGATCAATTCCGGCCCTGAGGCCTCAAAACTGTTGCGCGAGCTGGTCGAGGTCACCGGTTTCCCGATCACCTCGACGCTGATGGGCCTGGGCGCCTATCCGGCGTCGGGCAAGAACTGGCTCGGCATGCTCGGCATGCACGGCACCTATGAGGCCAACATGACCATGCATGACTGCGACGTCATGCTGTGCGTCGGCGCGCGCTTCGACGACCGCATCACCGGCCGGGTCGATGCGTTCTCCCCTGGCTCGAAGAAGATCCACATCGACATCGATCCGTCCTCGATCAACAAGAACATCCGCGTCGATGTTCCGATCATCGGGGACTGCGGCAATATCCTCGGCGACATCCTCCAGGTGTTCAAGGCCGAGGCGAGGAAGCCCGACATCAAACCGTGGTGGCAGCAGATCGCGCAATGGCGTGCGCGCAATTCGCTGTACTTCAGGAAGAACAACGACGTCATCCTGCCGCAGCACGCGATCCAGCGCCTGTTCGAGCTGACGCGCGGCAAGGACGTCTACATCACTACCGAGGTCGGCCAGCACCAGATGTGGGCGGCGCAGTTCTTCGGCTTCGATGAGCCGCATCGCTGGATGACGTCCGGCGGTCTCGGCACCATGGGCTACGGTCTGCCGGCCGCGGTCGGCGTGCAGGTGGCCCACCCGGACAGCCTCGTCGTCGACATCGCGGGCGACGCCTCGGTGCAGATGACGATCCAGGAGATGTCGACGGCCGTGCAGTACGAGCTGCCGATCAAGATCTTCATCCTGAACAACCAGTACATGGGCATGGTGAGGCAGTGGCAGCAACTCCTGCACGGCAACCGGCTGTCGCATTCGTACTCCGAAGCGCTGCCGGATTTCGTCAAGCTCGCGGAAGCCTATGGCGGCGTCGGCATCCAGGCGCACAAGCCCGCCGATCTCGATGGCGCGATCAAGGAGATGATCTCGGTCAAGCGCCCGGTGCTGTTCGACTGCCGCGTCGCGGCGCTCGAAAACTGCTTCCCGATGATCCCCTCCGGCAAGGCGCACAACGAGATGCTGTTGCCGGAGCAGGCCAATGACGAGGCCACCGCAGTCGCGTTCGCCGGCGGCAAGGCACTGGTGTGATGCGATGTTCGACCTGAAGGAGCTCGAACGCGCACATGCGATCGTGGGGCAGGCGGTGCCGGCGACGCCGGCGCATGCCTGGCCGCTGCTCGCTGAGCGACTCGGTACCCGTGTCGTGGTCAAGCATGAGAATCACACACCGATCGGCGCCTTCAAGGTGCGCGGCGGGCTCGTCTATCTCGAGCGGCTGAAGCGCGAGCGGCCGAACACGCCCGGCATCATCTCGGCGACGCGCGGCAATCACGGGCAGAGCCTGGCGTTTGCCGCGAGCCGCCACGGCGTGCCCGCGGTGATCTACGTGCCGCGCGGCAACTCGGTCGAGAAGAACCGTGCGATGAAAGCCTTTGGCGCTGAGCTCGTCGAGCACGGCGAGGACTTTCAGGCCGCCCGCGAGGAGGCCGAGCGCCGTGCGCAGTTCGCTGGCTTGCACATGGTGCCGTCATTCCATCCGGATCTCGTGCTCGGCGTTGCGACCTATGCGCTGGAGTTGTTCCGGGCCGCACCTGACCTCGACATTCTCTACGTGCCGATCGGCCAGGGTTCCGGCATCTGCGGTTGCATCATGGCGCGCGACCTGCTCGGGCTAAAGACCGAGATCGTCGGCGTGCAGTCGACGGAGGCGCCGTCATACGCGCTGTCGTTTGCGGCCGGCACGGTCGTGACGACGGAGACCAGCAACACGCTCGCCGACGGTATGGCGACGCGCATCCCCGACGCGGACGCGCTCGCAGTCATCCGCAAGGGCGCCTCGCGCATCGTGCAGGTCACCGACGACGAGGTCGGCACGGCGATCCGCGCCTATTGGACCGACACGCACAATCTCGCCGAGGGCGCCGGCGCGGCAGCACTTGCGGCTGCGCTGCAGGAGAAGAGCAAACTCGCGGGCAGACGAGTGGGTCTCGTGCTGTCCGGCGGCAATATCGATTTCGATCTGTTCAAGCAGTGGGTCATGGCGGATGCGCCGCCGGGCCAGAAGGTGGTCGCATGATGCGAGCCGGCGCAACAACACTGCGGTCATCGCCCGGCTTGACCGGGCGATCCAGTACGCCGTGGCGGTCGTGGGAATCTCAGGCGCCGGTGATTACTGGATGCCCCGCCTTCGCGGGGCATGACGAGAGAGACATTCTGAGGGGACGACAATGAACCAGCCCGCATCCGCCTATTTCCTCGAGGACCGCCACGACCCCAACGAGACGCATACGCTCTCGGTGCTCGTGCAGAACGAGCCCGGCGTGCTCGCCCGCGTCATCGGCCTGTTCTCGGGTCGCGGCTACAACATCGAGAGCCTCACGGTTTCCGAGACCGAAGCCCAAAAACATCTGTCGCGCATCACCATCGTCACCACGGGCACGCCGATGGTGATCGAGCAGATCAAGCACCAGCTCGACCGCATGATCCCGGTCTATCGCGTCGTCGACATGACGCAGACCCGGCGCTCGATCGAGCGCGAACTCGCGATGGTGAAGGTGCGCGGGGAGGGCGAGCATCGCGTCGAGGCGCTGCGGCTGGCGGACGCCTTCCGCGCACGCGTGATCGACGCCACCACCGAGAGCTTTGTGTTCGAGATCACCGGCAATACGGACAAGATCAACCAGTTTATCGACCTGATGCGTCCCATCGGCCTTGTCGAGGTGTCGCGCACGGGGGTTGCCGCGATCGGTCGCGGGCCTGAAGGGATGTGAACCATGCTGGCGCGCGACTGGTACTACAACGAACGCAACCGGATGGGCATCGAGCCCGCGGTCGCCTCGATCTACGACAACCACGATGACGCCGATCTGCGCGCGCGCGCCGCGTTGAAAATGCTCGGCGTACAGCGCGGCTGGCGTGTCGCCGACATCGGCTGCGGCAACGGCGTGCTCGCGACGGAAGGCGCGCTGATGGGTGCCGAGGTCGACGCCATCGATATTTCGCCGGCGATGCTGGCGCTGGCCGAGATCTATGCCCGCGACCGCAAGGCCAAGGTCGCGACGCAGTCGGCGGGCCTGCTCAGCTTTGCCTACCGGCCCGAATCCTACGACCTGATCGTCAGCGAGTTCACGCTGCATCATCTGCCGGATTTCTGGAAGGCAGTGGCGCTGTCGCGCATCTATCGCGCGCTGAAGCCGGGCGCGAGCTTCTATTTGCGCGACATCGTCTTCGTTTCGATGCCGGATGCGGCCGAGCGGGACGTCGAGCAATGGGCCGATTTCCAGATCAAGAACCACGAGTTTTCGCGCGAGAGCGTCGTCACGCATATGCGCGACGAATATTCCACCTTCGGCTGGGTGATGGAGCGGATGCTGACTGATGTCGGCTTCACGCTGGTCTCGGCCGACTACCACGCGCCGATGCACGGCACCTATCTGCTGCGCAAACCCATCCCTTCCACGTAAGCGCCGGCGAGCAAGGCTGAACGACAAGAACACGCAACGGAACAGAGCCCCGAAGAACAACAATGAAGCCGGCCGACATCCTCATCGCCGTCATGGTGGCGATCGTCTGGGGACTTGCCTTCGTGGCGAGCCGGCTGGCGCTCGACGAATTGTCACCGGAACTGATGACAGCGCTGCGCTTTTCGATCGCCGCCGTGCCCTGCCTGTTCATCCGCAAGCCGAAGATCGCCTGGCCGCTCCTGATCGCGATCAGCTTCACGCTGTTCCTCGGCCAGTTTTTGTCTCAGGCCTATGGCATCGCCCATGGCGTGCCGGTGGGGCTCACGAGCGTCGTCGTGCAGAGCCAGGCGCTGTTCACCATCGGCTTCGCCGTGCTCGCCTTCGGCGAACGGCCGACGGCGGCGCAGACGCTGGGCATTGCCATTGCCGCGGTCGGCCTTCTCTTGATCTGCGGCACCGTCGGCTATGATTTCAGCGTCAGCGCCTTTGCGGTGCTGATGATCTCGCCGATTTCTTTCGCGATTGGCAATCTTCTGTTGCGCGGCGCCCGCGGCGTGCCGATGTTCGACCTGTTCGCCTGGTTGTGCCTGACGTCGGCGGTGCCGCTGTTCGCGCTGGCGCTGATCGTCAATGGTCCCGTGCCGACCTGGCAAGCGCTGACGCAGATGTCGCTGACGTCAGTCCTCTGCATGCTGGCGCTCGGCGGCATCTCGACCAGCATCGCCTATTGGCTGTGGGGCCGGCTGCTGCGCGACTATCCGGCTGCGCAGGTCGTGCCGTTCGCGCTGCTGGTGCCCTTCGTCGGCTCGACCGCCTCCAGCGTCGTGTTCGGTGAACGGTTCGGACCCCTGCGGCTCGCCGGCATGCTGACCGTGATCGGTGGCATCGCGGTGATGCTGCTGGCCAGGCGCTCGCAAGTCCTGCCAAAGACAGCGTGAGGTACGGATGTCGCAGTCGCTTCTCTATGCCTTCATCGTCTTTGCGGTCGTGATGTACTTCACGCCCGGGCCAAACAACATCATGCTGCTGTCGTCAGGCCTGACCTACGGCTTCCGCCGCACCATTCCGCACATCGCCGGGATCACCATCGGCTTCGCTTTCATGGTCGCGACCGTCGGTCTGGGGCTGGGGACTGTCTTTCTGGCCTATCCGATCCTCCAGACCATCCTGAAATATGCCGGCGCCGCCTACCTGATCTATCTGGCGGCCGCGATCGCCCTTTCGGGCCCGACGAGGCCGGGCGAGGACAACGGGCGCGGCCCGATGACCTTCCTGGGCGCGGCCATGTTCCAGTGGATCAACGCCAAGGGCTGGGTCATCGTCATCGGCACCATCACCGCCTATGCGGCGATTGCCCAATTCCCGATCAATATCGCCATCCAGACCGTGATCAGCCTGATTGTCGGCACGGTCTCGACCGTTGTCTGGGCCCTGTTCGGAAGCGCGCTCCGGCCGGTCCTGACCTCCGAGCGGCTGGTCCGCGCCTTCAATATCGTGATGGCGATCCTGCTGCTTGCCTCTCTCTACCCCGTTTTCATGGATGCATGATGTCGCGGATTTCCATGCAGAAACGGGTTTCCTTCGGGGCGGAAAATGCTCTAGACAGCCCCCGAAATCCGCAAATTTCACCTTCGGACCCTGACCATTGGCCGATTTTCGGCCCTCAATGAGGAAACGACTATGCGTGTTTATTACGATCGCGACGCCGACCTGAACCTGATCAAGGGCAAGAAGGTCGCCATCGTCGGCTATGGCAGCCAGGGCCACGCCCATGCGCTCAACCTGAAGGACTCCGGCGTCAAGGAGGTGGCGATTGCGCTGCGCAAGGACTCGGGCTCGGTCAAGAAGGCGGAAGCCGCCGGCTTCAAGGTGATGGAAGTCGCCGAGGCCGCCAAATGGGCCGACCTCGTCATGATGCTGACCCCGGACGAGCTCCAGGGCGACATCTACCGCGAGCACCTGCACGGCAACATGAAGAAGGGCGCCGCCCTCGTCTTCGCCCACGGCCTCAACGTCCATTTCAACCTGCTTGACCCGCGCGCCGACCTCGACGTGCTGATGATCGCCCCGAAGGGCCCCGGCCACACCGTGCGCTCGGAGTATCAGCGCGGCGGCGGCGTGCCCTGTCTGATCGCGATCGCCAAGGACGTCTCGGGCAATGCCCATGACCTCGGCCTCTCCTACGCTTCGGCGGTCGGCGGTGGCCGCGCCGGTATCATCGAGACCACCTTCAAGGAAGAGTGCGAGACCGATCTGTTCGGCGAGCAGGTGGTGCTCTGCGGCGGCCTGGTCGAGCTGATCAAGGGCGGCTACGAAACCCTGGTCGAAGCGGGCTACGCGCCCGAGATGGCCTATTTCGAATGCCTCCACGAGGTGAAGCTGATCGTCGACCTGATCTATGAAGGCGGCATCGCCAACATGAACTACTCGATCTCCAACACCGCCGAGTACGGCGAGTACGTCACCGGCCCGCGTATCATCACCGACGAGACCAAGAAGGAGATGAAGCGGGTTCTCAACGACATCCAGTCCGGCAAGTTCTCGCGCGACTGGATGCTCGAGAACAAGGTCAACCAGACCTCGTTCAAGGCGACCCGCGCCAAGCTCGCCGCGCATCCGATCGAGGAAGTCGGCGCGAAGCTCCGCGACATGATGCCCTGGATCAAGAAGGGCGCGCTGGTCGACAAGTCGAAGAACTGAGGTTTGCGTTCCCCGGACGCAGCGCAGTGCGAAGCGGTGCGCTGCTGATCCGGGGTCCATAGGTCCCGGCTCTGCGGTGCACCGCTTGCGCGCTGCACCGCGTCCGGGACACGAGAGACGAGCAAGTGACGCACTCTCGTTCGCCAAACCAAATCTTAAACCTTCGCGACTACAACCGGCGCGAGATCGCTAGCTGCGATCTCGCGCTTTCCTCTTCAGCGCCAAGCGCTGGTGCTTCATTCAAATTCTTCGATGTTGAAGCGCAGCCTGAAGACCAAGAACTGACGCTTAAAGCACATTCTTGATCTCGCGCTGTTTCTTAGGCGTTTGCGCCGCCTCTCCAGTCCCACAAAAACTCAGCGACTTCAGAGTCTAAGATTCGTCTCTTCATCCGCATCGTGATCATTCGCATGAATGCACGAAGACGACTTCGCGTGGCACATCATGTTAAGAGCTGACGTCTGATCGATATTCTTGCTGGCTATCGAAGATGCGAACCGCGGACACTAGACGGGGGCGACCGGACTCGGGCGTGAGGTCGCGGCCATCGCGATCAGCCGCAGTGCGATCACGGCGAGGAGGGGGACGAGGAAGGCCGCATAGAGTGGCATCGCCGGCACGCGCTTGGCGAACGAGACCATGAACTGGAAGCAGAGATAGTAGCCGCCGACGAGGTGCAGGGTGCGCCAGGCACGGGGGCCGAGCAGGTCGGCCGTGCGGTCGAAGGAGGTCGCCGCCATCGCGACGATGATGGCGTAGCCGATCCCGCCGAAGAGGTAGGATGCGGCCGAGCTCGCGGTCGCAAAGCCGGCCGGATCCATCTTGGCGAGGGAGACGATCGCAACCGCGTGGAGGCCGTGGGAGACGGCGAAGCCGAGGCCGAGATAACGCCGGTTGCGGCGCTGCCAGCGCGTCCAGCCGTTCGGCCAGAGCCGCACCAGGGCGGCGGCGCTGAAGGCGAGGCAGAACAGGAGGAGCGAGCTGCGCGCCGTAAAGCGTATCGCCATCCGCACGCCCTCGATCTCGAACTGCCGCATCGCGGCGATCCAGAGGCTGAGCGCGATCAGGCTCAGGCTGAGCAGGGCGACCAGGCGCCAAGCCTCGAACCAGCTTTGACGTTGCGCCATGAGATGGTCTCCTCCGTTATGTAATCATCGATTACATTTGGTGGGTCTGTTTTGGTCAACCGTGTAATCGCTGCTTACATTCACGTTCGGGTGATGCTAGGAGTTTTTGATGCCCGCCCGTGAGCTCTCAAGGCGCCGCTCGCGCGCCACCCAAGCGCGGCCCTACCATCACGGCGATCTCCGCCGCGTGCTGATCGATGCTGCGCTGCAACTGGCGGCCGAGGGCGGCGAGGTCTCCGTTCGCGAGGCGGCGCGGCGTGCGGCGGTGTCACCGGGGGCGCCGTTCCGGCATTTTCCCAACCGCGACGCGCTGATGGCGGCGGTGGCGGAGGAGGCACAGCGCCGGTTTCGTGCAGAGATCGATGCGGGACTGGCCCAGGCGCCGCCGGCCGATCCGCTCGCTCGCTTACGTGCCTTTGGCCTTGCCTATTTGCGTTGGGCGATGCGCAACCCTGCCCATTTCGAGATCATCTCGACAGGGCGCTACTTCGCCCATGGCAGTTCGCCCGAACTCACCCGCGACAATGCCGAGCTGATGGCGCTGACCGAGCGCATGCTGGGTGATGCTGCTGAGCAGGGACTGCTGCGACAGGGCGAGCTGAAGCCGATCCAGATCGCCGCCCGCGCCCTGGTCTACGGTTTCGCCCGGATGAATCTCGACGGTCATTTCCCGCGCTGGGGCGTGGAGGAGGGCGAGATCGAGAGGATGGCCGAAGCGGTGATCGACGTCTTCATCACCGGTATCGCGAAGGCCACGCGGAGCAGCTGACGCTGTCCAACCCTCATGGTGAGGAGGCGCGCAGCGCCGTCTCGAACCATAGAGGCCCGGCTGCAAATCCTGGCCTCGCCTTCGAGACGCCTGCTTCGCAGGCTCCTCAGGGTGAGGGGATAGAGTAGGGCGCGCGGCGTGCATCTGCCGCCCGCTAATATTAAGCGAAGGTCGGACGGCAGGTCGCGTTGCCTGCCGATGACTGTTCCGTTACAGTTTTATGACACGGCGCTCACCGGCAGCGTCGGACGCTCTGGCCGCCAGCAGGCTGGCCAGATGGCTTGGCATCACCGCGCCGGAGCGTGTTCAGCGTATCGTCGATGGCGTCCGCGCCCAACCCAGGTCCTTCCGCCGCCACCGCCGTCCTGGCGAGCGTTGCCGCGATCGGCATCTGGCGCCTGCTCGCCGTCGCCGCGCCGCATCTGGCCGCGCTCGCGCTGATGTACGAGACCGAGACCGATTTCAGCTCGCGCCTCGGCTTTGCGCTTGCCTGGGGCATCCTCAACTTCTTCTGGATCACGCTGCTCCGCCGCCCCGCGTTGTCTGGCGCGCTGTCGCTGACCATGGTCGTGGTGCTGGTGCTGCTGTCGCGGCTCAAGCACGACGTCGTGCAGATGACGGTCAACTTCATCGACCTGATGATGATCGACCGCGACACCGTCGCCTTCCTGTTCACGATCTTCCCGAACCTGCGCTGGTCGGTGATCGGCGCCTGCCTCGTCATCCTGCCGCTGATGTATGCGCTGTGGTGGCTCGATCCGTTCCGCATCCGCCGTCTGCCGGCGTTTGCCTGCAAGCTCGCCTGCCTCGCCGCGCTGGTCGGCTATTCGCTCTATCATCCGGACGAAGCCTGGCGCGGCTATTACGACGACGGCTATCTCTCAAAATTCTTCCGCTCCGGCGTCACTGCGGTCTCCGACTTCATGCAATACGGCTTCATGGAGTCGGCCGCGTCTACCGGCGAGCATCTCAACGTGCCGCTGGTCGATGCCTGCCACCCTGCGGGGCGGCGGCCGAACATCATCATGATCCATGATGAATCCAGTTTCGACATCCGCGCCGCGCAAGGCGTCAAGGTGCCGCCTGGCTATGGCAGCCATTTCAAATCCTGGGACGGCAAGCAGCGTACCTTCCTCGCCGAGAGCAATGGCGGACCGAGCTGGTTCACCGAATACAACGTGCTCGCCGGCCTGTCGTCGCGCTCCTTCGGCCGTTTCGCCTATTTCGTGACGCGCATCGCTTCGGGCCGGGTCGAGCGCGGTCTGCCGCTCAGCTTGCGCCGCTGCGGCTACGACACGATGTCGCTCTATCCGGCCTACGGCGCTTTCATGAGCGCGCGCAGCTTCCAGATAACGACGGGCATCGAGCGCTTCTATGATGCGAAGGACCTCGGCGCGAAGGACGTCGAGCCGGATTCCTTTTTCTACGACAAGGCGCTGCAGTTGATGGGCCAGCAACCGCCGAACAAGCCGCTGTTCAGCTTCATCTATCTCGGCGCCAATCATTTCCCCTGGGAAACGCGTTTCCGTCCCGATCTGATGCCGGGCTGGCGCGCGCCGGGCAATACACCGTCGATCGACGAATATCTGCGCCGGCAGGCGATGAGTGCCGAGCAGTACCAGGCCTTTCTGGCCGGCCTGCAGAAGAAGTTTCCGAATGAGCCGTTCCTGATCGTGCGCTATGGCGATCATCAGCCGGAATTCGCGCCGCAGATCCTCGAGCCCGGGCTCGATGAAGGCAGCCTCGGCAAGAAGCTCGACGACTATGATCCGCGTCTTTATGCCACCTACTATGCCATCGACGCCATCAACTTCGAGCCGGTGAGAAGCGATGCCGTGATGGACACGATCGACGGTGCCTATTTGCCGCTGGTGATCCAGGAAGCCGCCGGTATTCCGCTCGACCCGTCCTTCGCCGCGCAGAAGGACGTCATGCTACGCTGCAAGGGCATCTTCTATGGCTGCAAGGACGGTCAGGAAGCACGACGCCTCAACCGCCTGCTGATCAACGCCGGAATGATCCACGGGCTGTAGCCTTGCTCGCCCGAGCGACGGTTTCTCGCCGTCACCCTGAGGTGCGAGCCTTGCGGCGCGAGCGCGCCGCTGGGCGAGCCTCGAAGGGCGACGGTGCGGGTAGATGCGCATGGAGCCATTGTGCCACCGTGCCTACCTCTTCCCCACCTTCTCCCACAGCCACTTCGCCACCACGTCGGGCGACGAATTCGCATCGTTGCCGCTGGCGCGCAGATTTGCTTCGCGCATGTCGGCGATGTCGATCCGATCGAGCAGCGGTTTTAGCGCGGACTTGAGCCGCTCATCGCCGGCGCGCTTCGGGGCGAGCAGCAAAATGGCGTCGTAAGGCGGGATCGCGTTCTTGGGATCGTCGAGCGCCACGAGGTCGTATTTCGCGATCAGTCCGTCGCTGGTGTAGCCCGCGATCACGTCGACCTCACCGCTCGCGACGGCAGCATACATGAAATCGGGCTGCATCTGCCGCTGGGCGCGGAACGCGAGCCCGTAGGCATCGCGCAACGCGGCCCATTCCGGACGCGAGAAGAACTCGTAGTCGCCGGCAATCGACAGGCCTGACGCATGCGCCGCGAGATCGGCGACAGAGTGAATGCCGAGCGCCTCGGCGCGCTTGCGCGGCATCACCAGCGCATAGGCGTTCTCGAAGCCGAGCTCGCCGAGCAGTGTGATATTCTGTTTGGCGAGCGCTGCCTTCAGCTCGTCAATCAGCTCCTTGCGCGGCTTGATATCCGTGCGGTGCAACTGATTGGCCCAGAGCGTGCCGGAATAGTCGACATAGAGATCGATGTCGCCGGCCTTCAGCGCCTCGAAGGCGACGTTCGAGCCGAGGCCCGAGCGCGTCGTTGCGGGCAGGCCTGCCGCCGCCAGGCGATCCCGGATCAGGGCCGAAAGCACGTATTGCTCGGCGAATGTCTTGGCGCCGACGACGTAAGCCGGCGAGGAGCGTCCGAGCGAGGGCACCAGCGTCGCGGCGACCAGCGCTGCAATCCCGACGCCGCCGAGCGTCGTGCGCAGGCGGCTGCGATTACGCAGGCCGGTTTCGATCAGGCCGAGCAATTGGTCGACCGCAAGGGCCAGAACGGCCGAGGCAAAACAGCCGAACAAAACGAACACCCAGTTCTGTGTTTGCAGGCCGGCGAAGATGTAGTTGCCGAGGCTGGTCTGCCCGATCGGCGTCGACAATGTTGCGGTACCAATCACCCAGACAGCGGCGGTGCGGATGCCCGCCATCATCACCGGCAGTGCCAGCGGCAGCTCGACCATGACAAGCGATTGTCGCGGCGTCATGCCGACGCCTTGGGCCGCTTCAAGCAGGGCAGGATCGATGCCGTTCAAGCCGGTGATGCCATTGCGCAGCACCGGCAGCATGGAATAGAGCGCCAGCGCCAGCATCGCCGGCAGGAAGCCGAAGGCCGAGAAGGAAGCGCCGAACCAGGCGAGTGTCACGGAGGCCAAGAGCAGAAGGAGCGGATAGAACAGCGCGAGCAGCGCCAGCCCCGGCACGGTCTGGACGATGCTCGCGAGCGCGAGCAATATGTTGCGCGCTACCGGGCGGTTGCGGCACAGGATCGCGAGCGGCAGGCTCACGATGAGCCCAAGCGCGAGTGCGGCAAGGCTCACCCGCACATGGCTGCCGAGATAGTCCGGCAGATGCGACAGCGCCTCGCCCCAGCGCGGATCGGAGATCTGGCTCATGCCATACCACCCTGCGGCAGCCGCTCGTTCAATCGCGCGACCTGGCGCCGCGGCGTGCGCAACAGCTCCAGCACATAGGCGTCGTCGCTTCGGCCGAGCTCCGCAGGCGTGCCCTGCGCGAGCAGCCTCCCGGCGCGCATGACCGCGATGCGGTCGGCAAGCAGGATTGCTTCCGTCATGTCATGGGTGATCATGACCGTGGTGAGGCCGAGCTTGTGATGCAGCGCGCGATAGTCTTCTCCGAGCGCGTCGCGGGTCAGGGGATCGAGCGCGCCGAACGGCTCGTCCATCAGCACGATGCGTGGACGCGCGGCGAGTGCCCGCGCCACCCCGACGCGCTGGCGCTGCCCGCCGGACAGGTCTTGCGGCAATCGATCGCGATGCTGGGTACGGTCGAGCCGCACCAGATCGAGCAGCTCATCCACTCGCGCGGCGATCTCTCCCTGTGGAGTGCCCAGCAGCTTCGGCGTGATGCCGATGTTGTCCGCGACGCTCAAATGCGGAAACAGCCCGCCGCTCTGGAAGACATAGCCGATGCGCCGCCGCAGCGCGACCGGGTCGATGCGGCCGATATCCTCGCCCTCAACCGTGATCGTGCCATGGTCGGCCTCGATCAGCCGGTTGGTCAGCCGCAGCAGCGTGGTCTTGCCTGAGCCGGAGCTGCCGACGATGGCCAGAAACTCGCCCTCGGCGACGTCGAGCGAAACGCCGTCCACGGCCACGACCGGGCCGAAGTTTTTCGCGACATGCGCATAGCCGATCACGGGTTTGGAGGTCATCGGTACGGACCCAGCCCTACACTCCCGCAATGGGAGATTTGATGGACGCGACCCCGCATGCGTACCACGCTTGGCCGCTCAATTGAACTTGCCGGCGCAAGCGGCTAAGGCATCCGCCAAGATCCGGGAGGAAATTGACAGATGGCAACGCCCACGGCGGTGGCGCTCGAGGATACGAAAGTCGCATTTCGGCTTGGTGACGGGCGCGTCTATACGGCGGTGGAAGAGGCGCAGCTGACGGTCGGCCAGGGCGAGTTTGTCGCCATAGTCGGCCCGACTGGTTGCGGCAAATCCACACTGCTCAACGTCGCCGCGGGGCTGCTGAAGCCCGCCGCCGGCAGTGTCAAGGTGTTCGACCGGCCGCTCGCCGCCCTCAACAAGGACGCCGGCTATTTGTTCCAGGCCGATGCGCTGTTCCCGTGGAAGACGGCCATCGACAACGTCGCAATCGGTCTCGAGATCAAGGGCACGCCTCGCCCGGAGGCCCTTGCGCGCGCGCAAAAATGGCTGACCTCGGTCGGGCTCGGCGCTTTCGCGGGCCGCTACCCGCACATGCTCTCCGGCGGCCAGCGCAAGCGCGTGGCGCTGGCGCAGGTGCTCATCCGGGATCCAAAAATCCTGCTGATGGACGAGCCGTTCGGCCCGCTCGATGCCCAGACCCGGCAGGTCATGGGCAATCTCCTGCTCGAACTCTGGAGTGCCGACCGCAAGGCGGTGCTGTTCGTCACCCATGATCTGGAGGAGGCGATCGCACTCGCCGACCGCGTCGTGATCATGTCGGCGGGGCCGTTCTCGCGCATCATCGGCGACTGGCGCGTTGAGCTTGCACGCCCGCGCGACATTTTCGAGGTGCGGCTGGACAAGGAGTTTCACGCCCTCCATCGCGAGATCTGGAGCGTGCTCAAGGACGAGGTGATGAAGGGTTACGCACAATCCACCCAGGCGGAGGCGGTCTGATGTCGCGCCTCACGCTGCTCTCGCTGCAATTTCTGGTCGCCGTGGTCGCGATCGTGCTCTGGCAGGTGCTCTCTACCGTTCCGGTGTTCGGAAAGATCCTGCTGCCGCCGTTCTTCTTCTCCAACCCGGCCGACGTGTTCAGCCAGATCGTCAAATGGTTCGCGAGCGGCGTGATCTGGAAGCATCTCTGGATCACGCTATGGGAGTCGATCCTGGCCTTCGTGATCGGCTCACTCGGCGGCGTGCTGGTCGGCTTCTGGTTCGCGCGGCAGCCGCTGGTCGCAGCCGTGTTCGATCCCTACGTCAAGATGGTCAATGCCCTGCCGCGCGTGGTGCTCGCACCGATCTTCGCGCTGTGGCTCGGCCTCGGCATCTGGTCCAAGGTCGCGCTCGGGGTGACGCTGGTGTTCTTCATCGTGTTCTTCAACGTCTATCAGGGCGTCAAGGAGGTCAGCCGTACGGTGCTGGACAATGGCCGCATGCTCGGCATGAGCGAGCAGCAATTGATGCGGCACGTCTATTGGCCCTCGGCGCTGTCGTGGATGTTCTCTTCGCTGCACACCTCCGTCGGATTTGCCGTGGTCGGCGCCGTCGTCGGCGAATATCTCGGCTCTGCCGCAGGCCTCGGCTATTTGATTCAGCAGGCCGAAGGCGTGTTCGACGTCGCCGGCGTGTTTGCAGGGATGTTCGTGCTGTCGGCCTTCGTCCTCCTGATCGACATGGCCGTGACGATGGTGGAGCGTCGGCTTCTCGTGTGGCGTCCGACGGCCGCGGACGGGCGAGGCTAGGGATGGTGCGATCGTTGCCGGACCCGCGCAGGGATGCGGGCCCGGACATGCGTGTGAGCCTCGCTGGCTCAGTCCAGCAGCTTGGTGTCGTCGGGCGCCTGCGGCGGTGTCTTGATCGCGATCGCCTTGACCTGTCCGCTGATCGGCTTGGTGCCGCCATGCGGCGTCCCCTTCGGGATGATCACGAGGTCGCCGGGCTTCACCGTCACCTCCTTGTCGCCGAGCCAGATCGTCCCGGACCCGTCCAGGATGTACTGGATCTCGTTGGTGTTGGGATGCAGATGCTTGGGCACGTTGCCGACCTGGATCGAGACGGTGGCGCCGTCTGCCGCCATGAACATTTTGGAGCGGTAGCCGACCTCGTTCGCAGGCCCGAGCACATCGCCTTGCATCTCGCCGGTGTGGACGAGTTGCGCGGTGATGTTCTCGGCAGCCCACGCCGGCTGGAGCAGGTAGGTCACGCCAGACCCTGCGGCGAAGGCGGCGACGAGCGAAACGGCGATTGCGATGCGGTTCATGGATGATTCTCCCGATAAAGGGTTGTTGTTATGCCGTCATGCTATTGCGCCGAAAGTCCGATGACCAGTGTCTTGGCCAGTGCTTCTCAAGCCAGTCCCGCTGCTCTAATGTGCCGCCAGCCGAACGGAGGAAACCAATGAAGAAGACGATTGCCAGGCTCGCGGGCGCGCTGCTCGCGCTCACGCTCACCACCAGCTTTGCCACGGCGCAGAGCAAGGTCACCATCGCGGTCGGCGGCGGCTCCTGCCTGTGCTACCTGCCGACGGTGCTGGCAAAACAGCTCGGCGAGTACGAGAAGGCCGGCGTCAATGTCGACCTCGTCGACCTCAAGGGCGGCTCCGATGCGCTCAAGGCCGTGCTCGGCGGCAGTGCCGATGTCGTCTCCGGCTATTTCGACCATTGCGTCAACCTCGCCGCCAAGAAACAGGAGTTGCAGTCCTTCGTGGTCTATGATCGCTATCCCGGCCTCGTGCTGGTGGTCGCGCCTTCGCATACCAACGAGATCAAGTCGGTGAAGGATCTCGCCGGCAAGAAGGTCGGGGTCAGCGCGCCCGGCTCCTCGACCGATTTCTTCCTGAAGTATCTCCTGAAGAAGAACGGCCTCGATCCCGCCGGCACCGCCGTGATCGGCGTCGGCCTAGGTGCGACCGCGGTCGCTGCCATGGAGCAGGGCCAGATCGATGCGGCCGTGATGCTCGATCCCTCCGTCACCGTGCTCCAGGGCAGCCACAAGGACTTGCGCATCCTCAGCGACACCCGCACGCAGAAGGATACGCTCGAGACGTTTGGCGGCGAATATCCGGGCGGCGCGCTGTACTCCACGGCGGCCTGGGTCGCCGGCCACGAGAAGGAGACGCAGGCGCTGACCAACGCGATGCTGAACACGCTCGCCTGGATCCATTCGCACTCGCCGGAAGACATCATGGCGAAGATGCCGGAGGAGATGGTCGGCAAGAACAAGGAGCTTTATCTCGCCGCGCTGAAGAACACGATCCCGATGTTCTCGGAGACCGGCAAGATGGACCCGAAGGGCGCGGACGCGGTGCTTGCGGTGTTCAGCGTCGGCTCGCCCGAGGTTGCGAATGCCAAGATCGACGTCAGCAAGACCTTCACCAACAAGTTCGTCGAGCAGGCCAAGAAGACCACGGGGATGAATTCCAAATAATATTGCCAAGCAATCGACGCGAAGCGGTGATATGCAGATGTCATGACATCTCCTGCCATTCGCCGCATCACGACGCTCGATCTCACCGTGGAAACGCAGGCGTGGCCGTTCGCACTGGAACGGCGCGCCGAGATCGCTGCGCATTTTATCGAAAAGCAGCGCGAACGGCCCAAGCTATGGAACGGTCGCATTCTGATCGGGCGCGACCCCGTCTTCTCCGAAGACCGTTTCGCTGCGAGTTATTTCGAGACCGATTTCGCCAGCTTTCTCGCCTGGCGCGACTGGGGTTTTCCCGACAAGGCCGTGTTCAACGGCTTTGGCATGGGCGCTCTGCGCGCCTCCGACGGTGCGTTCGTGCTGGGCGTGATGGGCGAGCATACCGCAAATGCGGGGCGCATCTACTTTCCGTCGGGTACGCCGGACCTCGATGACGTCAAGGACGGCTCGCTCGACATCCCCGGCAGCGTGGTGCGTGAGATCGAGGAGGAGACCGGGCTCACGGCTGCCGACTATCAGGCGGAAGAGCATTGGCATTGCGTGGTGTCAGGCCCCGCGATTGCCCTGATCCGGATCCTGGACCTGGATCTGCCGGGTGAAGCCATCCGCGCCCGGATTGAGGCCAACCTCGCCGCGCAGGAGCATCCGGAGCTTGCCGGCATTCACCTGGTCCGCGGGCTCAGTGATCTGACGCCGACCATGCCGCGCTTCGTTACGGCCTTCATCGAGCAGCAGCTCGCCGCGCGCTGACGCGTTAAGCCCGCGACGCTATTCGGCTTGACATCGCATCTCCCAGCCCATGTGATGGGCAAAAAATAAAACCAAGAAGACTGCAACGCACAATCGTCCAGGGAGGTTTTGATGCGCATGCGCATGGCTGCCCGCTTGGTACGTCACTTTGTACTTGGGCTGATGGTCGCAATCGCGGCGCTGGGCTTGGCGGCATCTGCCCAGGCTCAGGAGAAGAAGATCAAGATCGGCGTGATTTTTGACCTGACCGGCCCGCTCGCCGGCGGCGGCTCCGAGCTCGAATATATCGGCGCCAAGATCATCCTCGACCAGTTCGCAAAGAGCGGCGTCGAGGGCTACAAGATCGAAGCCATCTACGCCGATGCCCAGAGTAAGCCCGACGTCGCCATCAACGAATCCGTCCGCCTGCTCGAGCAGGAGAAGGTGGACATGGTGCTCGGCTTCTTCTCCTCGGCGCAATGCGTTCCGGTCGCGGCCCGCGTCGAACAGTTGAAGAAGTTCATGTGGATGACGACCTGCATCTCGTCCGCCGTGTTCGCCGACAAGAACTACAAATATGTGTTTCGCCCGCAGGCGAGCGGCGACCAGTTCGGCATGATGACGATGGACTTCATCGCCCAGAACTCGAAAGCGAAGTTCGGCAAGGAGCCCAAGGACCTGCGCGTCGCCATCATCCACGAGGACGGCGCCTACGGCGTCGACGTCGCCAAGGGCAACGAGGCCGGCGCCAGGAAGGCCGGCTTCAACGTCGTGCTGAGGGAGGGTTACTCCGCGACTGCGCCCGACCTTTCCGCACTGGTGACGAAGCTCAAGCGCGCCAAGCCCGATGTGATTTTCCACACCGGCTACAATCCCGACATCACGCTCTTGCTTCGCCAGGCGCGCGAGCAGGGCCTGAAGTTCGGCGCGCTGATGGGGCATGGTGCGGGCTACGGCGTCTACGAGAAGCTGAAGGAGGGCATGGGCGCTGACGCCAACTACATCTTCAACACCGATCCGATTTCGATCTGGCTCGCCAATCAGAAGACCATGGATCCGAAGCTCGGGCCCGTGATCAAGATGGTCGGCGAGGAGTTCGACAAGATCAAGCCGGGCGTTGCCATCCGCTCCGCCCATGTCGGCATCGGCGCCTCCAACACCTACGTCTTCATGGCCGACGTGCTGCCGCGCGCGATCAAGAAATATGGGGGCGTCGATGCGGACGCGCTGCGCAAGGCAGCGCTCGACACCGATATTCCCGAAGGGGGCACCATGCTCGGCTTCGGCGTCAAGTTCTATGGCGAGGGCACGCCGATGGCGGGCCAGAACGAACGATCGTTCCCTGTCGTGATTCAGTACCTCGACGACAAATCCTATGTGGTGTGGCCGAAGAGTCAGGCGCAGCGCGAGGCCGTGCTGCCGCTGCCGAAGGGCTCCACCTACAGCAACCAGTAGCGCGAGACGCGGCGGAGGGATGCGGTGCTGGAAGTTCGCGGGCTGGTGAAACGTTTTGGCGGCTTCACGGCCGTCAACAACGTCTCCTTCAGGGTCGACCAGGGCGAGATCCTCGGCCTGATCGGCCCCAACGGTTCTGGCAAGAGCACCATCTTCAACATGCTCTCCGGCACGCTGACCCCGACCGCCGGTTCGATCGTGTTCGCCGGGACCGAGATTGCGGGACTCGCGCCGCATCGGATCATCAATCGCGGCATCGGCCGTACCTTCCAGATCCCGCGACCGTTCCGCCGCCTGACGATTTTCGAGAACGTCGCGCTCGCCGGCTATTACGGGCAAGGCCGACACAGCCGCGCCAAGGCCGAGGAGGCCGCCGAGCATGCGCTCGCCATGGTTGGTCTGCCGACCGATCGGCATGCTGGTGTCGATGGCCTTGGTGCCGCAGGGCTCAAGAAGCTCGAATTGGCAAAGGCTCTCGCCACCGGACCAAAGCTGCTGCTCGCCGATGAGAGCCTCGGTGGCCTTGATGATGCCGAGATGGACCAGGCCGCCGACATGCTGCGAAAGATCCGCGGCGATCTCGGCATCACCATCATCTGGGTCGAGCACATCATGGGCGTTCTCATGCGCGTGGTCGATCGCGTGATGGTGCTCGACCACGGCGAGAAGATTTCGGAGGGGCTGCCGAGCGCAGTCGCCAGCGACGTGCGGGTGATCGAGGTCTATCTCGGCACCGATGCCGAGACCACGCAAGCCGCGGCCGCCGAAGCGCGCCGCCGCGCCGGAGGGTAGGCCATGCTGGAGCTTCGATCCGTCGACGCCGGCTATGGCAGCTTTCAGGCGCTGTTTGGCGCCAATCTAGAGGTCAGGGCCGGCGAGGCGGTCGGCGTGATCGGCCCGAACGGCGCCGGCAAGACCACGCTGATGCGGGTGATCTCGGGTTTGATCCGCCCCGCGCGCGGATCGATCAAGATGGAGGGTGTCGATGTCCTGGCGACGCCGGCACACCGCATCGTCAGTCTCGGCATCGCGCATGTACCGGAGAACCGGCGGCTGTTTCCGCAACTCTCGGTCGATGACAATCTCAAGATGGGCGCCTTCATGAAGGAGGCGCGCCACAAATATGCCGAGCGGCTCGAGATCGTCTTCGAGCTGTTTCCGCGCCTGAAGGAGCGTCGTCATCAGATGGCAGGCACCATGTCTGGCGGCGAGCAGCAGATGTGCGCGATCGGGCGCGCGCTGATGTCGGATCCAAAGCTCCTGCTGCTTGACGAGCCCTCCGCGGGCCTCGCTCCGGTGGTCGTGCAGCAGGTGTTCGAGCTCGTGAAGCGCATTCGCGCGCGCGGGCTGACGGTCCTGATCGTCGAGCAGAACGTGCAGCAGGTGCTGCGCGTGGTCGACCGCGCCTACCTGATCGAGGCCGGGTCGATCCGCGCGTCCGGCAGCTCGGCTGAGATGCTGGCGAGCGATACGGTCAAGGAAGCTTATCTCGGGGTGTGAGGGGCGAGCGGGCGCATGCAGGCATTTCTTGATATCTTCGACATCTACCTGCTGGAGGCGGTGATCAACGGCATCCTGCTCGGCGGCGTGCTGGCGCTGCTCGCGCTCGGGCTGAACCTGATCTTCGGCGTTATCGACGTGACCTGGATCTGTTACGCCGAGCTCGTGATGATCGGCATGTACGCCATGTATTTCCTGGTTCAGTATTACGGCCTCAGTTATTTCATCGCTGCGCCCTTCACCATCCTGCTGGTCGCGCTGCTTGGTGCGGCGCTGCATTATCTCGTCATCGCACCGCTGCTGACCGCGCCGCCGATCAACCAGTTGCTCGCGACCGGCGGCGTGCTGTTCGTGCTCCAGAGCTTCGCCACCGTCGCGTTCGGCATCGATTTCCGCAATCTCGGCATTCGCCTTCCGGTGCTCGCGCTCGGCGACATGAATTTCAGCTATGCCCGGCTGTTGTCCTTCATCGCAGCGCTGGTGGGCATGGTCGCGGTCTATCTGTTCATGACGCGCACCTTCACCGGCACGGCGATCCGCGCCATCTCCCAGGACCGCCAGATCATGGCGCTGATGGGCGTCGATACGAAGAGGATGTATATCATCACCTCGGCGCTTGGTGGCGCGCTCGCGGGCCTTGCCGCCTGCCTCCTGGTGCTGCAATACGACGTGCATCCCTTTGTCGGCCTGTCATTCGGGCCGATCACCTTCTTGATCTGCGTGCTCGGCGGGCTCGGCAATTTCATCGGTGGCTTCATCGCCTCCTTCGTCTTTGCCGAGATCATCTCGCTCGGCGGCCTGTTCTCCGACCTCGAATGGGGCTACGTGCTGGCGTTCGCCTTCTTCATCGTCATGATGTTCATCCGGCCCGCCGGCCTGCTCGCGAGGCGCAGATGACGAGACAGGCGCAGCTTGCCGCATGGGCGCTCGGACTCGCGGCACTCGTCATGCTGCCGTTCGTCTATCGCGATCCCTATCACCTGCATATCCTGGTGCTGATCCTGATCTGGTCGTTCGCCTACACATCCTGGTCGATGATGGGGCGGTTTGGCCTGGTCTCGCTCGGCCATGGCGGCTTCATGGGGATCGGCGCCTATGTCACGGCGCTGTTGTGGAACCATCTGGGACTGTCGCCCTGGATCGGCATTCCCATCAGCATGGTCGCGGCCGGAGCGCTCGCGCTTGTCGTCGGCTATCCCTGCTTCCGTTTCCGGATCACCGGGCACTATTTCGTGCTGGTGACGCTAGCGCTCTCCGGCATCGTGCTGCAGGTCATTACCGCCACGCGCGACTGGACCGGCGGCTCGCTCGGCTATACGCCCAACCGCGCGACGGGCAACAGGCTTTGGGCGCTCCAGTTTGATGACAAGACCACCTGGTATCTGGTCGCGCTTGCGGTCTGGGTCGCAGGACTCGTGGTCTGGTACTCGATCGACCGCAGCATGAGCCGCTACGCGCTGGAGGCGATCTCTGAGGACGAGGACGCCGCGGCCGCCGCCGGCGTCGACGTCACCGCGGAGAAGCTGAAGATCACGCTGATCAGCGCGCTGATGACCGCGCTCGCGGGCGCGATCTATTGCCAGTACCAGATGTTCATCACGCCAGACACGGTGAGCGGCATCGCGGTGTCACTCCAGATGGTGTTCGCAGCCATCGTCGGCGGCCTGTTCGTCTCACTGGGGCCGACGGTCGGTGCCATCATCACCATCCTGCTCGCCGAATCCTTGCGCATCGGATTTGGAACCAGGGCCGTCGGCTGGGACAACCTCGTCTACGGCGTGCTGCTCGTCCTCTTCATCATATTCCTCCCGAAGGGCATTCTTGGTAGCCTCGTCGAACGATTGAAGCCGCAACGCAAACCATCTCCGAGCTCATGAACAAGAAACCCTCCAAAACGCTCGCCGCAGGGCTCGCCGAATTCATCACGCCCTTCCGTTACGATGGTTCGGGCAAGTTTCACCTGAAGGACCACAAAACGGACGAGAAAGGTGGTCTCGACAAGGACGAGGCACAGAAGATTCTCGAAGCCAACAAGCAGCATCTGGCCGATTTCCAGGAGAAGCTCTACGCGCAGGACCGCTGGTCCGTCCTGATCATCATTCAGGGCATGGATGCAGCCGGCAAGGACAGTGCGATCAAGGCGCTGTTCGAAGGCATTAATCCGCAGGGCTGCGAGGTTCGTGCGTTCAAGGCGCCGACCAGCCACGAGCTCGACCATGATTTTCTCTGGCGCCACGTCGTTGCCCTGCCGGCGCGCGGTCTTATCGGGATATTCAACCGCTCCCACTACGAGGAATGCCTGGTGACGCGCGTGCATCCGGAGGTCCTCGCCAAGGAGAAGCTGCCGCCCGGGCTCGTCACGAGGAACATCTGGCGCGAGCGGTTCGAGGACATTTCCGCCTTCGAGCGCTACCTCGCGCGCAACGGCACCGTGGTGCTGAAATTCTTCCTCAACCTGTCCAGGGAGGAGCAGCGCCAGCGCTTCCTCGACCGGCTGGAGGATCGCTCCAAGCAATGGAAGTTCTCGATGGATGACATCAAGGAGCGTGCGCTGTGGCCGCGCTACCAGGCAGTCTATCAGGACATCGTCCGGCACACCGCGACGACCCATGCACCCTGGTATGTCGTGCCCGCCGACCACAAATGGTTCGCGCGTGTCGTCATCGGGTCCGTCATCGTCGCCGCGCTCGAGCGGCTCAATCTGCAATTTCCTCGCGCCGACCGGGCATCGCTGCACGAGTTCAAGGCGGTGCAGCAAGCCCTGGAAGGTGAAGCGAAGGGAGGGAGGAAGCGGGCAAGGTGAGGGGCAACGGCAGCAAGAACGTGAAGAACGTGAACTTCGCGCTGCAGGGTGGCGGAGCGCACGGCGCGTTTGTGTGGGGCGTGCTCGATCTCGTGCTGGAGGATGGAAGGCTCGCCATCGAAGCAATCAGCGCGACCAGCGCTGGCGCCATGAACGCCGTGGCGATGGCCTCGGGCATGGCGATCGGCGGCGCCGATGCTGCACGGGAAAACCTGCACCAATTCTGGTACGAGGTTTCTCGTATGGACATGGTGTACGACCTGTTCTCGCCGCTCAACCAGTGGATTCAGGCGCTCAAGCTGCCGCCGGAGTATCATCCGGTGCACTCCTTCATCCACACCCTGACTCACACGGTGCCGCCGAACGTTCTCAATCCCTTCAATTTCAATCCGCTGCGCGCGCTGCTGCAACGCGTCGTCGACTTCGACAGGCTGAATTCAGCGGCGGAGGCGCCGCAGCTCTTCCTCAACGCCACCAATATCCGGACCGGCAAGATCAAGGTGTTCCAGACGCCACTCTTGAGCGCGGACGCCGTGCTCGCCTCGGCCTGCCTGCCACCCTATTTTCAGGCCGTCGAGATCGACGGCGAGCATTATTGGGACGGCGGCTATCTCGGCAACCCCGCGATCTTCCCCCTGATTTATCGCAAGGGCAGCCACGACGTCATCATCGTGCAAGTGACCGCCATCCGACGCGACGAATTGCCGGCGAGCGCGGCGGACGTGCTCCACCGCATCAACGAGATCAGCTTCAACTCGTCATTGATGCGCGAGATGCGCGCGATCGCCTTTGCGACGAAGCTGATCGACAATGGCGAACTCGACAAGGACACGCACAGCCGCATGTACATGCACTGGATCGGCAACGATCAGTTGATGTCGCAGCTCGGAACTGCGACGCAATTCCACCCGGAATGGAGCCTGCTCTGCAGGTTGCGCGACGAGGGTCGGGAAGCAGCGCGAAACTGGCTCGACAGGCACTTTGGCCAGATCGGCAATGCCTCGACGGTCGATCTGACCGAAATGTTTCTCTGATTTGTGTTCTCGTGGTTATCTGGAGGCTGCCTCCTCGCATTCTGCTGTCATGCCCGGGCTTGACCGGAGCATCCAGTACGCCGCTGCTTCTCCGTACCCATCACCGTCTCTGGAATACTTGTATGGGCTTGGTCAAGGATGAGTGGTTGTTAGATCATTTCAGATCATCTCCTTGTTCGAA
>NZ_JBANBK010000104.1:0-26420 GCF_053572325.1 Bradyrhizobium sp. UFLA05-112
AGGCAACTGTCCAAGGAGCATCATTTCGCGCGTGCACATGCGCCTATTCCACGCCTGGCAGGCGAGCCGGTCGGCTTCCTGGCGTGCTTCCGTCGCCCGCTCTGCCGCCGCCCGCACCGACGCGCCGTAAATAGTCTCGCGTGATTTGGTGCCCATGGCGAGAGGATGCGACGAGCGATCCGGGGCGGGCAAGCCGCTACGGATCGCGGTGGATAACAGATCGGATACAACGGACACGACCAAGGGCCGAACCTCAAGCTGTGAACTCATCAGCCCTCAGGCACCTCGGCCAACCGCATCCCCTCGCAGATGCGCTCACGCCCAGCGAGATGCGGGATTGTCGGTCGATGCGCCATCGTGAAACCGACGAATGGTGAAGGTTGGGTCGAGTGCAAGCCCTGCCTTTGCTGCGGCCTTCGCTTGGTCCAGCGAGCCCAGCAGCGCTAAGGCGGCAGCGAGAGAAATATGACTAAAGGAATAGTTTCGATTGACCTCGATACTCCGGAGTAGCGCGCTTGCGGCCTCAGCATCGTGACACAGCTGAAGTTTCGCGAACCCGGCCACCAGAAACCAACGGAAAGCGACGACATCGCGAGGAGAGAGGCGGATCGCTTCACGGATGTGGGCTTCGGTTTCCTCACCACGCCCCACGAAGTACTTACCGAGACCAATGAAGCTGTGTCCGTCGGCCAAATTACGGTCCAGTGCCAACGCATGTTCGCATTCCGCTAAGCCTTGAGCCGCGCGGTTCGTATACATTTTAACGGCGCCCAAGAGCATATGGGCAAACGCATGGTTCGGCACGTGGGACAATGCCCTCATTAAAATTGTTTCTGCCATAGCAAGCCTTGCAGCGCGATCATCGGCTATGAAGGCCCCCGGAACCGCCATATCAACACTCGCCACACCCACCATTGCTTCGATATTTAGAGGGTCTAGCGATAACGCACGCTCAAAAAGGCTCCGCGCCTTTGCCATATGTTCTGGAGTAAGCCCTTTGTTCCACCAAGCCTTGCCCTGAAAGTACAAGTCCATCGAGTTGGGATTTGATGAACGTTCCGAGCGTCGCGCCTCAGCGGTTATGAGTTCAGCATTTAGAGCGTTGGCGAGCCACGATACGATTTCATCCTGCATGTCAAAAACGTCGGCAACAGGCTTGTCAAAACGCTCGGCCCACAGGTGGTTACCCGTTTCGGCATCGATCAACTGCACGTTCACCCGGAAGCGATTGCCGCCACGTTGCACCGAGCCTTCAAGCACATAGCGGACATTCAGTTCGCGCCCCAGCTTTTTTGCGTCGATGGCCTTGCCCTTGAACGTAAACGCCGTGTTGCGCGCGATCACGAACGCACCCGAGATGCGGGATAGATCCGTGGTCAGGCTCTCGGTCACACCGTCCACGAAGTATTCTTGCTCGGGATCGCCGCCGATGTTCGCGAACGGTAGCACCACGATGGACAGGTGCGGAGCAGAAGCTGTCAGGGGGCTGATTTGCTGAGCGCCGTTCGCACGAACACCAACCGCATAAGCATGGACTGGCCGCGCGATGTTCTTGAGCGTCTGTTCGCCAAGATCAGTGAACTCGACCGCGACCTTCTCGCGAACCTGTTCGTAGGCGGATGACGAGATGCAGATACCACCGGGCTCCGCGATGCCCTCTAATCTTGCCGCGACGTTGACACCGTCCCCGAGGATGTCGTCGCCCTCGATCAGGATGTCCCCGAGGTTGATCCCGATCCTGAAAAGCATCCGGCGATCAACCGGCACCACTTCGTTCCGTTCGGCCATCACTGCCTGAACAGCAATTGCGCACTCGACTGCATCGACCACCGAGGTAAACTCAAGCAGCACACCGTCCCCCGTGGACTTCACAAGACGACCGCCGTGCCTTGCTACCAGCGCATCGATGACGACGCGATGCTCGCGGACTGCTCGGGCCGTGCCGACTTCGTCGGCCCCCATGAGCCGGGAATAACCGGCGACATCCGCCGCCAGCACCGCCGCCAATCGCCGCTCGACGCGCCCGCCCACCACGGAGGCCCTCGCTGATGCACTTTGGGCATCAAACCACAGGGGTTTGGACACTTCCAGAGCGAGAAAGCGCCCGAAGGCGCGGTCGAAGGTCACGGGTCGAGCGGCTCGCCGCTCTCGTCGGCCTTCTGGAGGCAGAGGTTTGCGATTTCCGTGCGCACCTCAAACACAACCCGCTCGATGCTGCCGGGTCGCCAGATCGCCACGCGGTGCGCACCGCGCAGGCAGGCTCGACAGGGCGGTCAGCGTGATGCCAGCAAGCTGATCAATCAGGGCATCGACATTGTCCCGGCGGACTAGCTCGCGCCGCTTCTCGTGCAACTGCAGCATCTCGGGCTTGGTCCTGACGTGATCCACGTCTGCCTCACTGCGCGGCGATTGTCGTCGTTCCGCCGCAGGTATCGCAGGTAGGCAACGCGGCTCTGGTCGAGCAGGAAGCCGTCGCCTTGCCGCTGGATCACGCCTTCAGCTTCGAGCTTGCCGACGTAGGTTCGGCTGCAATCGAGGTGCACCGCCAGAGCCGACGCGCTGACGGTCGCGGGCTTTCTAGGGCGCGGCCGAGAGGCGACGGGCGGGCGATCATTGGTGACGGTCTCGGTCATCAGGTTCGCTCCTGTTGCGTCGCGGCAGGATAGCTCACTTCAGCTTCCGGCGGCATAGCGGACGATACCCGGACTTACCGCTGGTTCAACTGGGTCGCGAATGACCCGAACGCGACATCCTGACGGAATTGGGGAAACGGTCGCTGGCACAGCGATTGTGGGATACAGTTTTAGACCTTCCGCCTCCACTCAAGGAGCATGCTATGGATCGGGGTATCATTACGGGCATATCTGCAGTGGTAATATCAGGGCTGACCCTGTTGCCGAGCGGCGCTATCAGTCAGCAAAGGTCGATGAACGAGCAACTGTTGGGAGCTTGGTCTCTTGTCTCGTTTGAGCTTGTGCGCCCGGATGGTAGCAAACTGTCTACGTTTGGTGGCGAACCAATAGGCTGCGCCTTTTTTGATGCCGGGGGGCACTACATCATCACGGTGATGCGCTCAGGCCGTGCCAACTATGCAATTAACAGCGCCTCAGAGGGTTCGGTCGAGGAAAACAAAGCAACCGCGCAAGGGACGATCACCTATTTTGGGACTTACTCGGTAAACGAGGCGGATCGCACCATTGCTATTCATATCGACGGGAGCTCGTTCCCCAATTGGAATGGTACCGATCAAAAACGCATTTTTGCGATTACCGGAGATCGGCTCAGGCTGATGGCTCCTCTCGGACCAACTGTAGGCACCGCTGAAGTTAATTGGAAGCGAGCTCAGTAGTTGCGGGACATGTTCAATCGCGCGACGTGTGTCTGCCCTTCGCAACATTTGCGGCGATACGAAATTTGGTCACGATCGGGGGCATACCGGACATGGGATAGGCGACGGAGCTTCCCTGTAACTGCAATCACGAATTTCCTCGCAGCAGATGGGGTCGGTCGCGCGTACCCCGCATTTTCTCGCGGCCCAGAGGACCCCGCCGGGCCTAAAGTTCACTTTTGAACATTTCTTGCCCGATTGCGTTGCAGGGATGGACGGGACCACCTTGTCGCTCCCGGCGAGGAGGGGGAAGTGCCAGAGCTACCGATCATCCTCGTCGTTGAGGACGAACTGCCGTTACAGGAAATCGTTCATGAAGCCTTGAAGGAAGGAGGCTTCGACCTGACGACGGTTGCCTCCGGCCAGGATGATAGAGAGCGGCGTGGTCAAGTACTCGGCGCTCGTAACAGACATCAACCTCAAGGGGCCGATGAAAGGCTGGGAAATCGCGCGGCTGATTGGGCAAATCGATCCCGCATTCCCCATTGTCTACATGACGGGCGCTGCTGCCGATGATTGGGCGTCTGAGGGCGTACCAAACAGCATTCTCCTGAAGAAGCCATTCGCGCCTGCGCAACTTGTGACCGCAGTATCGCAACTGCTCAACGTCGGAGGCCCCACCGCATAGGTTCAGCAAGCGGCGCGCTCCCCACAGTTCCAAAGGAACGGTCGATCGACGCAAGGCGTTGTTTGTCAAAGTAGGCCTTCGGGCCTCGCGCGGTCCCGCGTTTTTCGCCCCATTGCCCCCAAAGCGCGGAACCGCGCTCACCTTGAGCGACGCAGCAGAGGGCATGCGATGAAGGACTATCGGGCGCACCTGGAAAAACTCCGTGCGGACGCGGCCGAGTGCAGGTTGATCAGCGATCTGGCGACCGATCCCCGAAAGCGCGACTTTTTCACAAGACTGGCCCAGCACCTCAGCACGCTGAGTGACGAGGTCGAGCGCGAGATGACCGCGAGGTTGAAGGAAGGGTCTTAGAGACCCGCCGTGGGCACCTACGTTAAGCCTTTGTAGGTGCTCCAGCTTGCCAGTCGCTCGGCGGCGACCGCGATCTCGGCCTGCGAGTCGATACCAAGCTTGGCGAGCAGCCGGGCTCGCTGCTGTGCAACTTGCTTGGCGGTCCCGCGAATTCGCTCGGCGATCTGAGCATCACTCTTCCCAGCCGCCAAGCGCCTCAGGAGCCGCTTCTCGCGCGGACTTAGCGGCACTTCTCTCATGGCCATTTGTCTGGGTTCGACAACTCCAGCCTTTCACCGCTATGGCTTGGCCTACCCACACACGATGCGGCGCCAGTTTCTGGTATAAACGGCACGTCAGACTTCGCTGCAATAGGTGGACTGCCTATCGCGGCGCTCTTCGCTCTGCCGCCACGTCGGCTTCGAGCATTTCAAGCTGGCTCGCCAGACCGCTGAAAGTCCGGCTTATGTTCGTCAGAAGGGACGCTCTTTTTTCTGAGATCCCGGCCTGCCTTGTTTGATCCCTGTAAGCGGATGCCATCGAACGGTATTTGGCAGCGGGCCTTGTACGGTGGGTCATGCGCGTCACCTGCCTCAAGGCAGGTCACCGTTCAAATTAAAGATTGGCCATTTCCACTCGGCGGCAAATGAACGATGGCGCGAGTTGGTTCTGAAAGGTAGCGCCCCGGAGCACGCGAGAGAGGGACAATCCTGGACCACCGCTTTGAGGCCATAACCGGAAGCTCGGACCAGCTATTGCTTGGGCGGCGGCAAAGCTCCGGCCTGATGAAGCATCGCAAAGCGATCCGGCACTCCCCAATGCTCAACTAGCCTTCCGTTTTCAAATCGGCATATGTCGATGACGGTCATGCTAATTGGTTTGCCTGAGCGCCGGTGTGTTCCGGTCGCTGTGCTTCGGCCCCAGACCTTGTCGCCGCTCTCGACGAGGTCTTCAACCGTAAGCGTGAGCCCTTGTATGTTGCCGCGAGCTGTTTGGATCTGATCCTTCAAAATCTCTGGACCGAGAACATCGGTCTTGGCGAGGTATTCGTGCTCAGACAGTTTTGGAGCGCACACTTCATCAGCAATGGACAGATCTCCCTGATTGAAGCCACGTTCGATGATGGCGATGAACAATCGAACATTCGTGGATTGGGCGGCCCCTTGCGCCGTCGCCATTGTCGCTCCGGTCGCCGAGCCGATTGCTGCGCCCGTGATAGCCGTCACAAAGGCACGCCTTGTCGTGTTCGCAGTCATTGCGTTGCACTCCCTATATCGCAGCATCCTTCGCTCCGCCGCCACGTCGCCTTCAAGCATTTCAAGCCGCCAAACGCGCATCAGAAGCACGAGACATGAGCTAGCTGAAAGTACCCAGCAGAGTGAGGAGAGCGAAAATGAACGCGACAATTCCCAGAACAGCAAGAACGCCCTTCCATCTTTGGTAGGCTTTCGTTTGCGAGGGGTCTCTCGGCTCGTTCGGCTCGAATAAGGACATTCCCGCTCCTAAAGCAGGATCGCGCAAGACGTTTGACCAGCCGCCTCCGCCAATCTTGACCTAGATCAACAGTGCGACCCGCCTTGCGCGTTTTCCGGCCTCGGTGCTACGAACTTCCCAGAGGCTTCGGCGGACGGGGACGCCACGGTGGTGGCAAGGCCGTAGCGCGGCCCGCCCAAGCGTTTTCCCTGGCCCTGTGCTACAGAGCACCGGCCCGGACTTCGGGCGTATCAGCGGCCTTCTTAGAGAATCCGGCGGATCGGGACATCGGGACACAATGGCGGACACATCAGGACAACGCCATTGTATTTATTAGATTATTTCCGTCAGTCCGGTTCCCGCAAGGGGAGAAGGAGAGGGACGTCGGCCCTAACGCGAACGGTAAGCCACCGATATCAAAAACTCGGCCGAGAGTTGTCGGGGTTGAGCAGCCGTGTCGCTGATCTCGCTTACGCGTTGTTGGCTACAATAGTACCCGGGTGGTGCCCGCCCGATTCTGGGTACTACCGCTGGGGAGCCGCTTCACTAACCTTTTGATTTGGTGGGGGCTCTGGTGGGCGCACAAGGGATCGAACCTTGGACCTCTCCCGTGTGAACCACAATCTGTAGATCCAAGCGGCCCCCACGTGGCCATAGTTCTGTCGCAATAATTCGTTTTATTACAGTGTCTTATGGCTGTTTAAGCCTCAGTGAGCCATAAGCGGCCATACTGCATTTTGTGTGCCCCTGTTGTGCCCCCTCAAATTTTTCCCTTGGGGCACAAAAATGAGGGAGGGTCCGAGCTACGGTCTCTCGGTCCTTCCTTTTTGGGGCACACAGTGAAGCTCGGAGGGCCGGTTCTGATAGGGCGCGATTTTCCCCTCGCGGGGCACACCCGGGGCACAAAAGGCGGGGGAAGAGTCATGCCAGAGCCGACCAACCAGCTAACTCTAACCGATGCGGTGATCCGCAACGCCACGCTGCCGCTCGGCAAGACGCAGCATTATCTGCACGACGACAAGCTGCCCGGTCTCGCCCTGCGCATGCGCGCCACGGGCGGCCGGACCTGGGTCTTCCTCTTCACCAAGCCGGGGGTGAGGGGGACCCAGCGCAAGACCCTCGGCTCGTGGCCCAAGTATAATGAGAAGGCCGCGCGCAAGGCGGCCACCATCGCCGCCGGCGAGGTGGTCAAGGGCACGGACCCCAACGATGCGAAACGCGAGGCGAGACGGCAACAGGCAGCCGAGAAGCAACGCACCACACTGGCGGACCTCATCGTCGAAGATGGTCCCTACCAGACGTCCTTGACCGGACGTCAGGTCGTCAACTGGAAGCCAGCCATGTCGGCATTGCGGCGCGGGCTCAAGCAGCACGCCGAGAGCGGCGTGGGCGACCTGACGCGGCGGCAAATCATGGCTGCGGTCGACCGCGTCGCCAAGACCGGCAAGCGCGGCGCGGCCAAGGACCTGCGCAAGCACACTCACACGTTCCTCGAGTGGTGCGTCGGCGAGGGGTATGTCGACCACAATGTGCTCGCTGGCTATCGCGAGCCCAAGGAAACTCGTGCGCAGAGGGTGGGACGCCGAACGAAGGGCCGCGCACTGAGTGATGAAGAAATCATCAAGGTCTGGCATGCGTCCGGCAAGCTCGGCACTTTTGGGCTCCTGACAAGGATGTGCTTGCTCGGCGGCGCGCGCCGGAGCGAGCCGACCATCATCGAGTGGCAAAAGCACATCTTGGATGACCGCGTCACGTTCGATGCGGCTTGGACCAAGATGGGCTTACACCACGATGTGCCGCGCACGCGCCTCGTTGACGAGGTGCTTGCGGCTGCGAAGCATTTTCAACGCGCAACGTCCGACTATGTTTTCCCATCACCAAAGACCGGCGGCCAGATGTCGGGCTTCACCAAGATGGTCAACCGGCTGGTCAAGGAGTCGGGTGCCGCCAAGTTCACCATGCATGACTTGAGGCGCAGTCTCCGCACTGTCATGTCACGCTGCGGCTACGACAACGAGATCCAGCGGCTGTGTGTCGGGCAAAAGCCGCTGGGAATCGATCAGGTCTATAATCACGACGAACAGTGGATCATCCGCAAGATGGCGTTTGAAGCAGCTCATGACTACATCGCGGAATTGGTTGGCGCGATCAGAGTCGGCGGGGCCGTGCGCCTGCAGCGAACGAATCCGCTCGATCCAATCAAGGCCGAACTGCTCGGCCGGCTTCGCGAACACTATGCAGTCGAAGCGGCTTAGTGGTTTTGTCCGGCCAAATAGTCACGCACCGCATCGACACGATAGAGGGGGCGGCCGTCGACGTAGCGCCATTTCAGAGGGTGATTCGGATCGCGTCGCCATTGTTCTAGTGCTCCGGGCGTGCGTCGGACGATCGCGGCCGTCTCCAATGCCGTCAAATTGGAGCTGCCCGGCAGCGTATCGATATCGAACGTCGCCGGCGGCGGCATGCCACGGTTCTTGCGACGACGGTTAGTGGCAGATGACATTTTCCGACTGCTTGACAACCCTAACGGTTCAACCGGAGTCTTTTCGTCCTTGCCGCTCATGCCTCGCCGCTCATGCCTCGGTCGGTCCCGAACGAGGACTCGGTCTGAGGCGATAAGATCGTAGGCTGCTCTAGCAAGAAAGAAATCAATTGCGCAGGTATGGCTGCTGGGTCGCTGTGGCGTACAAATAGGACGAATCGCTTCGATGATCTGGGATGCCCCCGGGGGCCCTTTTCGCTTCCTTCCGACCGTCGGCCTCATAACCTGAAGGTCATAGGTTCAAATCCTATCCCCGCAACCAAATAAACCTCTGATTTTATGAGGTTTTCAGAAAGCCGCCCTTCGGGGCGGCTTTCTTGTTTTTGGCTATGTCGCCACCTTGTCGCCACCGACAGGCATGGCAAGCCGCGCGCGGAGCTGTTCCGCCCGTGTCTTGCGAGTTCCCGATCCCACCGATGCGCTTCTGGCACGTTGGATGATGTACTGGCGGCTATCCCCGATTGTGCGTCGTCGTCGCAATTCTCGCGCGGCTATTTGGAAGCCGATTGGCCTCTAGTCCCAACCGAGAAGTAAGCGCCCAGTGTCAAAGACCTTTACAGGCTTTCCGGGAATTTGGATTAATGATCACTATTAGGTTGTGCCCGGGGGAATAATGCCAGAGCCAGTTTTACTAAGAAAGCCAACTGCTGACCAAAAGACGTTAGCAGCCGACATATCCGACAGACTGTCCGAGGAGCTAATTATAGCGCTGGTTGGTCCGGTCGGTTCGGGGGTCTCTACCTCTGCGGCATTCATCGAAAAGATTCTGACCCATCAGTTCGGGTACGACGTTGCGCCCGTCATTAAGTTGAGCAGTTTTATCCGAAACGAAGCGCACCGGGTATCTATCGGCGAAGTTCCTGCCCCGCTGAGCCAGTACATCACACATATGCAAAACGCCGGAAACAAGCTCCGCGAAAAGTTTGGCAGCAATTACCTTGCCGAGAAAGCTGTCGAAAGCATTGCCAAATATCGCCAAGGAAAAAACGGGTATGCAGCAAACGGAGCGATGTTGCCTGGACGAAGAGCTTACATAATTGATTCAATAAAGAACCTAGAAGAACTCGAGTTGCTTCGCCAAATCTACCGCGAGACATTGTGCGTTATCGGCGTATTTGCGCCCGACGAAATCCGCAAACAGCGCTTGCTGAACGATGGAGCTGTGGACAGCGAAGTGCGTACGGTCATCAGCCGAGATGCTGGCGAAATTGCTACTTTCGGCCAGAATACGCGAAAGATTTTTACTCAAGCGGATTTTTTCATATGCAACGACAAGAAACCTGATGAACTCGAAAGAAGACTCCAACGGTATTTGGAAATTGTGTTTGACACCAATATTCATACTCCCACTCGACACGAGTCAGCCATGTACGAAGCGACCGCAGCGATGGCGGGCTCGGCCTGTATGTCTCGGCAAGTTGGAGCAGCAATAATCTCGTCTTCCGGGGAATTGATTTCAGTGGGTTGGAATGACGTACCTAAATTTAAGGGCGGCATATACACGGAGGATGATCAGTTTCGTTGGGACCCTGAAAAAGAAAGCATCCAAGACGGGGATCATCGGTGCTTTAAGTGGGGTATGAAAATTTGTCATAACGATATACGCCGCTCCGGAATATCGGAGAGTATCGCAAAAGCGATTGCTTCATCCGGTTTGCTCAAAGAGGATGCGACGCAGGCCCAAGTTCGTGAACTACTCAGAGGAAATGAGGTTGATGATCTGACCGAGTTCTCGCGCGCTGTCCATGCGGAAATGGAGGCGATATTGGCAGTTGCGCGCGAAGGAAAGCATTCTCTCGTCGGAGCAACGTTGTTCACAACGACGTACCCCTGCCACAATTGCGCGCGGCACATAGTTGCCGCAGGCATTTCGTCCGTAGTCTATATCGAACCCTACAGAAAAAGCTTAGCGATAGCTCTGCATAATGATGCCATAAGCGAAGATCCCGAGGATAAGAAACGGGTCGTATTTCGACAGTATGACGGCGTAGCTCCGCAGCACTATTTGACCTTATTTAAGAAGAAGTCAGACCGGAAGATCGAGGGTAAATTCGCTCGACAATCACCCAAACTGGCCGTTCCCCTCTTCCGGGTGCCATTAGACGGGCCTGTTGAATACGAATCAAAAGTGATTGCAGACCTGGAAGCAAAAGAAGATACTGCCCGTTAACGAATCATCGGGATGGTGGTGGAATGTCAAAGCAAGGCCCCGCTGAGACTTGTCCACAGCAACTGGTTTTGGATTTTCAAGGTCCAAAACCGGTCGAACACCACGAGTGTTCGGGTCCAAAGATCCTGGCATTTGTAGATCATGCTACTCGCGCGGTCCGCGAGCGGGCTGTCCAGAGGGTCAAGACATCTGGAATTTTTTCATTGCCAGCCAATCTGCCAAGATAACCCTGCTACTTTGAACACCTCTGCTTTGCCGCTTTGTTGGCAATTTTCTTGCCGTCGCCGACACCAACCGCGAGCCGGAGTAACTAACTCTCCGCGACGGCCTAATCCTCATCGGGATTCCACGCCTTTGGCGAATTTTTTCGTCCTGATCGCGGCGGTGATCGTCTGGATCATGTCCTTCTCCGCCACTGGATTGTAGGTCAGAGCCCAGCCATGATCGCCAACGTGCGACGGCACGTCGAGCACGAAACCGTGGTTGGCACCTTGGTACTCAATCATCTGCACCGGAACTGATCGTCTCTTCTTCGTCCGTTCTCGACACCAATCCGGACTATTTGCGTCGTCCTTATCGCCCATAAAAATCAAAATCGGGCCGGTATAAAGGGCGGAATGCTGCAAAGAAGGACTACAGCCTGGAGCAACTGCGAATGCCGCCGCAAAGTGATGCGGATGATCAGACTCTTGTGTGGTCATCGACACTAGTGCCGTCGTACCCCCGTTACTGTAGCCCATGATATAGACTTCATTCGCCTTAGCGAGCTTCTTCTCGATTAGGTAATCGAGAGCGGAGTAGCCGTCATCCGCGCGACGCCTACCCCAGTGCAAGTCCGGCAAGCCGCAACTGTTATCCACGTAACGTGTGGTGAAGCTGTCTAGCACTAGTGCGCCGAAGCCTTCCTTGTTGAGTGCATCGGCGACGCGCGCCGTCCACTCTTTCTCCGCCGTGCTCATGCCGTCACAACCATGCATGACAACCACGAACGGCACCGACCCCTTCGCATCCTTCGGCGAGTAGACGAAAGCGTTCAACTCGCCTTCCTTCTGCACGTCGCCGAACTCTTGGGGCGTGCCGTTCTTGAAGTTCTTGCTGAAGCCGCTGTCATAGGGATTATCCTTCGACCAGTGCTTGCTTGAATTGTGAGCGTAGTCGCCCTTCCACGCGATCTTGACTTCGGTCGGTTCAGCCTGTGCCGCGTTCAAAGACAGAACAAGAAGTATGGTTAGAAAAAAGCGCATTTGCATTCTCACTGTCAGGACCACCGCGGTATCCGCACTTCAGGCCGGATCGTTCGCAGAATGCTCAGAAATTGATCGCGTTTGAATTTGGAGCGGAACATCAAGCGTCGTGCACCAAAATCTCCCGACAGATTCACATGGTAGTGATGCACAGTTTTGTATTTTGGATTCTTTTCGCCCAAGCTCGCCAGAACATCGACCCCACGTTTATTGATGGTCTGCGCATTCGCGTCGTGAATGCCGGCAATCCTAGCCGCCACGCAAAATAGGGGTAAGAGAGCCGATCACCGGGAACGTTAAAGTGGGTACCCATGAGGTGGGACGTTAAAGCAGAAACAAAAGCTATTGGTACGACAACAAATCCGATCATTCCAAACATCGGCGAGAGTGTCGCAGCGAGACCGACAAAGACGATGGAGGCATTGAAGGCGATCAAGACCGGCGTGGTGCAGACTTTCAGCCAATCGACTATTCGATTTGAATCGATGGAAATCTGATCAATATCGTCCTCGATGTCTTCCCTATCTGGTTCGGCTGTCGCCTCGTGCCCGTCGCCCTCAGCGGACTCTTTGCTTCGGCGGATGTCGTCTTGGAGCGCGTTGGCAGTGGGCAAAGGCGGCGGAGCGCTTGCAGTTGTTCGCGATTGCCGCTGCGAAGGCGGAGAGCGTCTGGCTCTTATCAGCAGATAGATTGATCCAACAAAGCCGATAAGCGTGGCGGCCAAACCTAGACGGGCTTGCAAGTCTGAACTCTCAACACCCGCGATAACGCACAGGATCATAGCCGCAAGGACGGACACGGTAGTACCGGCGAAGACTAGGGGCAGAGACAGAACAAGAAATAACGGGGTAGAAACACGTTGAAGAAAGCTTTGCTGGTAAGAGCTTTCGGCGCTGGACATTGTGCGATCCTTTCGATGCTTCGTTGGCGCGCGCCCGCACAGGTTGATACGAATAGGGACTATAATCCCTAGAGACTATATGCCCGATGGTGCTCGATCCTGCAATGCAGGACTGGCGCGCGGTGTTGGGGAAGAATGTTCGGAAGATCCGTCAGCAACGACGGATGACACAGGAGAAGTTGGCGTTCGAAGCCGAGATCGACTTGACCTATATGGGCGGGATCGAGCGAGGCAAACGCAACCCCAGCCTGTTGGTGATGGCCCGTATCGCTGAGGCGCTTACCGTGCCTTTAACGAAACTTCTTTCTGACTAGTGGTGGTGTTGGCCCGCCCAGCGGCCGCCTAATATTCTTCGGCCAGCATCAGGGTGATCACCCGCCGAGTGACAGCGGGGTCGGCCGGGTCAGGTGAACCAAACTCGAAATTCGCGTCGAAATACTCGATCTTGAAGATAATGGACGAGCCCTCAAACTCGAACATCCCGAAATCATGCTCGCCGTGCGGATCGTTGGCCATACAGAAATCGTCGAACGTCGCAATAGCCGTCACGAGACGCTGAACGGCTTCTGGTCCGAGTGCGGCGATACCCGGCGTCATAAATGCCTTGCCGCCTATAAGGGTCTTTCGAAGCTGATCATTGAGCGCACGAATCCGTTCAACCGACATGGTTGCTTTCTCCGATGATGTTGGGAATGCCGGAATCTGTCCGGCGCGTGAAGTATGTCGCGCGCCATGGAAAACTGCCCCCTCGGCGTCATGAGGAATTGCCCCCTCCTCGGATAGCTGAGGAGAGAGCGAATGAACGAGGAACGAATCACTAGAGGCTCGTCGTGGAGTGATCCACGGGGGCAGGTGATGAAGACGCCGGATGACGTGGCGGAGATGTTGCGCCTGAGGGCGTGCGGGTGGGGTCTGAAGCGGATCGCGCGGCAGCTGGGCTGCAGCCATCACACGGTGAAGGACTACGTGGCGGCGAGCGGGGTGAAGCCGTTCAAGTCGCCTGAGCGCCCGAAGCGGCTCGATGGCCTTGAAGGCTGGCTGCGCGAGAGGTTCATTCGGCATCGCGGCAATGCGGATGTAGTGCGCCAGGACCTGTTGGCCGAGGAAGGCGTGGCAGTCAGCCGGCGAACGCTGCAACGCGCCGTGCAGCCCTATCGCCAGGCACTGAAAGCGGAGGCGCTGGCGACGACGCGGTTCGAGACGCCCCCGGGGCGACAGCTGCAGATTGACTTCGGCGAGCGCCTGGTCGAGATCGGCAGCACGAAGATCAAGGCATTCGTGTTCGTGGCGACGCTCGGGTATTCGCGACGGCTGCATGTGCGTGCGTTCCGGGCCGAGAAGCAGGAGCACTGGTTTGCCGGGCTCGAGAGCGCGTTCACGACCTTCGGCGGCGTGCCGGAGGAAGTGCTGATGGACAATCCACGCGCGCTCGTGGTGCGCCACGACGCGGTGAGCCGGTCGGTTCAGTTCAACGACAAACTCATCGCGTTTGCGAAGCATTGGGGCTTCCGTCCACGCGCCTGCGCGCCATATCGGGCACGCACGAAGGGTAAGACGGAGAATGGCGTCGGCTACGTGAAGAAGAACGCGATCGCGGGGCATTCCTTCGTAAGTTGGGAGGCATTCGAGGCGCATCTCGCCAAGTGGGAGCGTGAGGTGGCGAACGTGCGTATCCACGGCACGACCGGCGAGGCGCCGATCGTCCGCTTCGCGCGTGACGAGGCACACCGGTTGAAACCGCTCGGCGGGCAGCCCTCGTTCGGATCATTGCGCGAACTAACCCGGGTCGTCGGCAACGATTGCGCCATCGAGATCGACACGAACTGTTACTCGGTGCCGTGGCACCTAATTGGTGAGCGCGTGGCGGTAACGGTCGCGGCCGGCGAGGTGCGGATCCGCCATGGATTGCACCAGGTGGCGGTCCACAAGCAATCGGAGGGGCGCCGGCTGCGGATCGTCGATCCCGCCCATCTCGATGGTGTTGCCGGGCGCAATGGCGCGGTCCTCCGGCCGGAGATTGCGGCGGCGGTGCCGGGGTCGTCTCCACCGCCTTCGTTGTTGCGTCCTCTTGCCGAATATGAAGCCGTGATCGGGGGAAGCTTCTGATGACGCGCGCAAAGAAGGCAACCGAAGTACCGACTGATCCCCTTGATGCCATGCTGGCGCGATTGCAGCTCTCCGGCATCCGCGATCAGCTCGATAGCTTGCTCGACGAGGCGGCGCGCGCAAACCTGTCGGCGCGTGAGACGCTGATCCTGCTGTGCGAACGTGAGATCGCGCGCAAGGATCATCGCCGCATCGACATGGCGCTGAAGCTTGCACACTTCCCGGCCGTGAAGGAGCTTGCGGGCTTCGACTTCGAGGCGCAGCCGTCGATCGATCCGAAGCAGATCCGCGACCTGGCCGCGTCACGTTGGATCGCCAACGGAGAGAACGTGCTGCTGCTCGGCCCGCCGGGCGTCGGTAAGACGCACTTGTCGATCGCGCTCGGGCGAGAGGCAATCCTGGCCGGGTATACGGTGCAGTTCACCACGGCGACGACGCTGGTCGCTGGCCTTGCCAAGGCGCATGGCGATCGGCGCCTGGACGAGAAACTACTCGCGCTGTCGAAGCCAAAGCTACTGATCGTCGACGAGCTCGGCTATCTGCCGCTGGAACCCGACGCGGCCCATCTGTTCTTCCAACTGGTCAGCCGGCGCTACGAAACTGGTGCCATGCTGATCACGTCGAACCGCAGCGTTGCCGAATGGGGCACCGTGTTCGCCGACCCGATGACTTCATGATGCCTCCTTCTTCGAACGCTTGGTGCGTCGTACCTGATTGCGAAGCTGACTGATTTGTTCGTCTGAGAGCTCGATCTGCCACGGCTGGCCTTTGGTTAACTGACGACCTGCCAGCAATCCGCGCGCGAGATAATCGAACACCGTTTGCGGGGTTACTCCAAGCTCAGCCGCTGCGCCCTGAATCGAGAAGCTACCGTCGGGCCAGCGCATCGGATTCTTGTCCACGCCGTTGATTTTGACGGTGGGAATGCCCCAGCGGGTACGCAACACCCAGACGTTCTCGCCTTTGAAGGCACAGCCTCGGGCCGCGACGAAGCCTTCCTGATTGAGTATTGCCGCGATCTCGCCATCCATTTTGTGTTCAGCATTCAACTCGACGATCCGTCGCCGCAACCGGTCAAGGTCGATGTAGTTGCGGTAGGTGTGAACGCGCCGTTGAACGTGATGCTCGCTGGTTGCGCCGGTCTGCCAGACGATCTTGAGCCACACCTGACCTCGGGTCCGCTTTTGATCAAGAACGACTTCGCGGATGACAAATCGCAGAATGCGCTTGCGATCGGCTGCCGACGTGGTGGCCGCGTTCCAAATCCGCGGCAGGTTCTCTCCGAGCGCTTGTAGGCCTGCGCGTTCCGCCGGGCCGATCAGAAGCGGCTCTTGCACACGCCAACGCTCATGCTGTTGCTCGACCGCCTCGACGACACGCAGCTTCTCTTCCCAAGCCCGCTCAAGTGAGCGCGCCACAAGACGGTTCTCGGGCTCTACGGCGTCATACTGACGCCGGGCGCGCTCGGCTTCGTAGCGGGCGCGCTCCACGCGAAGCGCCCACTGGCGCTCGAGCTGACAGCTCTCCTGCTCCAGTTGGCCCGCCGCCGCGAGCGCGATCTCAATCTGATCGGGCATCAGGGCGTCGAGGACCACCTGCTCGACCAGCGCGTCAACTGCCAAGGCCCGAACTTCCTGGCACAGCGCACTGCCTTGCTGGTCCCGATCCGAGCGGCAGCAATAGACCGGATAGTCGGCATTCGGGCCCGTGTAGCGCATGCTCATGCGCCGTCCACAACGGCCGCAGATCGCAAGTCCTTGTAACAGGGCTGCTCCCTTGCGCGGTACGCCAGCGTGTCCTGCCTCATAGCGACAGAGGTTATCTGCCAGTCGCCCCTGGTTGGCCATGAACTCCTCCCAGCTGATATAGCCTGGGTGGGCGGCGTGGAGGCAAACCGCCCAATCCGCGATCGCCACCTTGACCGTTCCCGTCAGCGATCCCGGCCGGCATCGGCTCGGATCCTTCTGCCGGCGGCCATAAACATACGCCCCAGCATAGGCCGGATTTTGAAGGATACTAAGGACGCGCACGTTATCTGGGGCACGCCAGACGACCTCGTGTGGAGATGGTCCAAGCAGCCGAACCGGCAATGACAATCCGTTCCGGTCCAAGTAACGCATCACACGGCGGGCGCTTTGCAGTTCCTGGAATTTGGCGAACACAAGGCGAAGGCGGGCCTGCACCTCCTCATCGGGATTGAGAATAATTGTGCCCGCGCGATCGTAGGCGAGCCCGGCTGGTAGGGGCAACCGCAGTTCGCCTCGCGCCGCCTTCTGGCGTTCCCCTTGGTGAAGGCGCATCCGAAGCTGGTGCAACTCCGCCTCGCTCATGATGCCGGACAAGCCCAACAGCAGGCGGTCGTGGTAGGCGCGCGGATCGTAAAGCCGCTCGCCATCCGCAATCAGCACGCCGAATACCGAGCACAGCTCGAGAAGCTGATGCCAGTCCCGGTTATTGCGGGCCAAGCGCGAGGCGTCGAGACTCACCACAAGACCGGCGTTGCCAAGGCCGATCTCGGCAATGAGCTTCTGGAAACCATGACGATCCACGCCGCCAGCACCGGATTTGCCCAGATCCTCGTCAATCACCTGGACGCGCTCGGGCGGCCAGCCCAGACCAATGGCACGATCGACAAGACGGTACTGTAGCTCTGTGCTCTCCTGATGCTGGCGCACCTGGTTTACGGATGACTGCCGCACGTAGACATAGGCCAACTTGGCTCGGTGTGCGGTCGTGAGCCGCTCGTCAGCGATGTTCGATCTGATCA
This sequence comes from Bradyrhizobium sp. UFLA05-112, assembly GCF_053572325.1. Lineage (NCBI taxonomy): Bacteria > Pseudomonadati > Pseudomonadota > Alphaproteobacteria > Hyphomicrobiales > Nitrobacteraceae > Bradyrhizobium > Bradyrhizobium sp. UFLA05-112. The sequence continues at coordinate 17,550 of NZ_JBANBK010000104.1, forward strand.
GCACGACCCAGTCCCCTTCCGGGCGTGCCGGGGATCGCTTGCATTCGCCGCATCAGCGCGGCGATCGTTTGAGCAATCTGGGTTTGCGTCGCGGTCGACAGATTCGGCCACAGGCGCGGAATGTCGGTCGTTGGACGGCCGGGTGGATTTGCCAAGGTCGGCAGGGGTCGATACGCAACGCGACCTGGAAGCGGTCGGTGGGTCATCGCGAATCACCTTCTCGTCGAGAAGACCCAGACTCGCGCTCAAATGTTGCATCAATGGGATGAGCGTGCGCGCGCTGATGCGCCGCAGGTCGGCAATGCTGGCGCAGTTTGGCGGCTCAGCGAGATCTGTCGACGCGATCCGAACCCCCCGCCGCCGTCCATCCGGCAGCGCGACAACAATGTAGGCGGGACCGCGCCCCGATCGTTCCTTCAAGACGGCAAGCCGCCGTCCAAACAGAAAATGATGCGGGTCGGTAATCGTGACGTGAGACACGACCCGGTCAAGAATAGGGGTACCTTGCCGTGTTCGGTGATCCGGTGGTTGCCACCGCGATCCTCGACCGGCTCCTGCACCACAGCTACGTGTTGACTATCCGCGCCGACAGCTACCGGCTCCGCGCCAAACGGAAGAGCGGCCTCATCAAGCCGCCGCCCGCCGGTGACGGCCCTCCGGTCGGCTCCGCCTCCCTCCGTCCCGTCACCGGCGGAAGCAACCTTCAACCAAGATCATAACCCGATGGTGGGGGCAGTTCTTCATGACGCAAAGGGGGCAGTTCCGGGTGGCGTTTGACAGTGTGTGGCAGGTGCCACACGTCGGTCCATCCCGTTCTGTGGCACCGCTCTCCTGCCTATAGAGCAGGAGAGTGCCACAAGTGGACTTGGGTTGTGGCGAATTTGGGGGGCTAAGCGTTTGGGGTTGTGAGCCGAACATCTTCCAAGCCGCATGCGTCACATTTCATGTGGTGATCGCGAGCGCCCAATCGTCCGAACGGCGTTTTGCTGGGCACGATCTTGTCTACGCGAAATTCGTGCCGTCCGCACTTTGGGCATCGCTCTCCAGTGCCCTGAAGATTTTTCAGCCGTTTGATTTCAGCCTCTAGCGCTTCGAGCTTTTGCAAGAGTTCCCGTCGTTCCTCGTTCGCGGCAAATGCGGCGCTCTGGGCCTCTAAAATCTTGGTGTTCAGATCAATCACCTTGCTCTGGATCATCGCGGCGTCACGCAAGTCTAGCATGGCCTTCGTTATGTCCGTCGCGCTCCGCAGGGCGCTCGTCATCCCGGCAATCGCAGAAACGTCAACCATCTAATACCCGCCCTTTTCCTCCGAAAAATTTGCCTAGCTCTTCTTCTTAGCCGTCGCGCGGGCCTGTTGCGAAGGGTAGCGAGGCTCTATCGCGACATTGATGTGTCTATAAATAACGTCGCCAATCCGTACATCGTCCGGTATCAAGGCCTTCGGCAATTCGAGCAACGTTACTACGACCACGTAGCGATACTGTGCTAGTTCGAGGCCAGCCAAGAGGCCGCCCTTGTAGAGTTGGGCTTGATCACGCGCCTCTCTAAAACGAGTCTTAGCGGTCTTTTCGTCGGCCACTTTCCATTCTGTTAGCACCAAGCCGTCAATACCGCGTCTTCCAATGGAAGTGTCGATTGGCTCTTGGTATATCAAATCGGTCGTCGCGCCAGCGGCACCAGCTTTGAATGGGTATATCCCATGCCAAAGCAAGTGAACTGCGCCGAGCTTTTCGCAGGCCTCTTCGCCGCGCGTGCTAGCGAAGGCATCCTTCCACTTCTGTTGATGTTGCTTGTCCACCGCCAAGGTGCGTTGAAGATGAAGAAATGCTCGCTCCGTCTTTGATCGAAGAAGTTCCTGCTTTCCCGAAAGCGCGTATGTCAGTTCGGATTCAAACGATAATAAAAAGGAGACGCTGGCCTTGACTTCGCGAGAGCTCCCTTTGGTGCTAATGACTTTTGCCGGATGCCCGTTCAAGAATCTATTCACGCAATCGAGCGCTTCCTTAGGCAGCGTCGAATGGTGCACCGATTCGAACGACGCAATTTCCCGCAGTATGGCTTCGCATTGATCGCCCAAATCTTTCGCTATCCCATAAGTATCGGAGGCGTTAGACGCCGCGAATTGCGCAAACAGTCTGGCAACCTCGCCGAGCGAACGTATTCGGTTAGCCAGAGCGTCCCACTCTTCCGCAAATGACATTCCACCCCTCCAGACGCGCGGGCTCGCCGCGTGATTCGAAAAATAGCAGATCAGTCTAAGCCTTTGAAGAAGGGTGAAATGTTCGGAGATGACTCCAGAAATCGCGAATTTTGTGTGGGCTGCTATCCTACAGATGCGGGGGCGCGTTGGTGGGAGCCGTTCCCGCTCCGCCGCCCGGCCGGTTAGTCTTATTCCGGCCGCGCGGCGTGTTCTTCTCGTCGTGCAGCTACAGCGCGGTGCATCAGCAGTTATCGCCGGTGGCCCAGTCCTATCCCCATGTGCAACGCTTTCTGGCGAAGGGCTCCGACCGAGCTCTTGGTAAGCTTTGGTGAATTTGTACCAAGTTCGACCCACGGCTACGTCCTGCCGCGTGCTCCGAGAGGTATACAGGCCGCTGCAAAACGCGTGATCCGTAGGGCGTGCTCGATGCCCGAGGCTAGCACGTGACTTTTCACCTGAAATGATCGAACATGGTGATGTTTCCCCACGGTCTAACATGGTGTGCTCGTGGGTGCTTGGGGGATCGACCATTGGACCCGCTTCAATTGGACATCGCGCGCTTTCTTGTTGAGAGAGCGAAGAGGCGCACAAGAACAACCTATCAAGAGGTAGGCGAAGCAGTTGGGTGGTCTCATCCAACAGGACGCGGGCTGGGCAGAAATCTTGATGTGATTGTCCGTTACATGCTGGACAACAGATTTCCTCCTCTAACGGCAATCTTGGTCGAGAGAGGAGAGAAACACCCGCCGCCAAATGTTATCGAACAAGTTGCAAAGGACTACGCGTACCGCGATATCCATGAAGCCCAAGAAAGCGTGTTTGCGTTCGACTGGTCAAGCGTGCCTGAACTGAGCGCGGTAGTTGAACAGGTTCCCGCTGGTCGGGAGGTGTGGTTGACATCCTTTTGGGGATTCGATCCCAGCGACTGGGGTTGCATCGGTTTCGCGGACGAATCAAGGCGCTCTCGCTATCTGAGGCTATCTAGGCCGGGAACGTTGGTTGCAATCTATGTGACCAAAGGGCGCGGCCCTGAAGAGATGCGAGGCAAAGTCGTCGGCGTTCTTGAGGTGTCACATCAGGCGGGACACGCGCGCGAGTTCATTTCAGGCGACAGATGGGCGGAGAAAGAGAGTGACCCGGAATATAGGGGCAAGTGGCTGTTTGCCGTTCGGGCGACGCGAGCGTGGAGAATCATTCCGGAAGACTGGAAGCCGGTCGAAGAGTTGTTTCCGACCACATACAGCGACTCAAATCCGGAGTTTATAGGTTCATATGGCGTGAAAATGTTAGAGCCCGAAGCGCAGAGTCTTTTTCGGCTTCAGGTTTACGAAACGCCTGTCTACGGACAAACAGGCCAAATCGACGCTACGCTCCGCCAACTTGCAACGGCTCTGTCGCCCAGTCGCGCAGTGCCGCCAGCAACGGGACCGTATTGGGTCGGCGAAACCGATGGGCCGAAGCATCTTTATATTTTGGAATTGAAGGGGGACACCGCCGCATATCTAGGACGGCCAGCCGACCAAGTTGAGGGATTGACAATCATCAAGGTAGGTTTTTCAAGAAGCCCACTATCACGCCGTGATCAGATTCAAAGTGCTTACCCACTTGGTCAATTTGAATGGGCTGTTCGTTATCCGGAAAGCATTGTCGGTCCTCCGCCCTATCCCAACGCGAGAGTCACCATAGCGGGAGAGGATGCGATGAAAAAGCGACTAGTGGAGGAAGGTGCTGAAGTCCTAGGAGGCGAGTTTTTTCTTGCAGATGACGGGTTAATCATCCGTACATGGTATGCAGGAAAATTCGCGGCGGACAGCGCGAACGCGGTGGGACCAGCCTAATTCACCGTCATCGCACGGTAGCTGCCACTTGAAGGTCTAAACTTGAAATTGCCCTTCTGAGCCACCAAGAAAACGTACCATGCAAGCTCTCCAAAATTCACTTGAGAAGCTAATCACTCCATGTGCTTCCCAGCTTGTTGACGCCATGATGCGTTCCTATTCGTTAAGGGATCTCATGTCCGGTAGCTGGCCCGTTCCATTCGGCCGTCATCCTCAGCCACTCGGAAAGTATTTCCTCGAAGCTAATCTCTACGAGTTTTCAGACGTTGGTCGTTGGCATGAAGCCCTTGCGACGTTTCGATTTTCCATTCAATCGGGCGGATTTGTGCTCGAACGAAAGACGCTGATCAATTGCTGGTTTGACTATTACGTTTTTGATCAGTCGTGTCGGAATTTTAGGGCAAGTGATGTCGATGAGGTCGGGTTGGTAAGTCTGTTTAGCTCCGCCGACTTCAAATGGGACTTTGGCGAAGACGAAGCCTTGAGATACTAAGCCCGTCGTTTCGATGAGCGCTTTTGCTCGTTGGATGGTCACGCACGCCTTCGATGACACGTGACGCTTCGACAATTTCGCTGCCAATCAGGGCTGAGAAAAATCTGACGCGGCTGCTAATTAATGCGATACGGTGGTGGCGGGACCGTCACTGGCCTGATCGTACAATCCGCGTTACCAGGCATTTGGGACTTTCTGGGATGCGGGTATAGTTGTCGCATTAGCTCGTCAATAATGCCGGGGATACTCATGGATGAGATTGATCCCAAGGAAGGAGACTTCTTCGAGGGGGTGCTTCTTGAGACTTTCAGACACGGTTATGTAAGCCGACCCCGGGTTCGACCAGTAGATGTCTTGCCAGGCTGGCTGAAAGTCGAATTTCCGAGGCATCTCCGTGAAGAAAACCCAATTGGGACACGCTTTAGAGCGGACGTACACGTTCGGCAAAAGCATCATGGCGACGGCACCCCCAATGGACCGCTGTATCTGCGAGCCGAGAACCACACCATTTTTCGGGTAAAGCAACCTGATGCTGAGAAACTTGTGTTCGCCCGACAGCAGCCCGGCACGACTAGCGGCCGTGCATACGAATATTTTTCAATCAAGACCGCTCCGAAATCGGCTGCTGAGAGATTTCTTCAGCTCAGGCGAAGAGCTTATGAGAATATCGTCGATGATGTGCCGAGTAAGCTCATCGATGCGATGCGACGCGAACGCAGCAGGCTAATGGCGGAATATGCCCTCGCTCGCTCGAATGGCACATGCGAAGGATGCCTCAAACCAGCCCCTTTCATTCGTCGCAACGGCGAGCCCTATCTGGAAATTCATCACTTGGTCGCCTTGGCAGACGACGGCAGCGATCATCCGGCAAATGTTGCTGCGATCTGTCCGAACTGTCATGCGCAGATCACTCATGGCAAGGACGGTTCAAAGTTCAACATCGAAATCAGGGACCGGATTTTTCAGGCGGAGACGCAGTTGGACAGCGCATAATTTCCCCATTCTGCTGCCAGCAGGAGGCCTAACACAAATGGCAAGAGGACTCGGGCGGCTTCTCGAAACAACATCCCGCGAGAACAACCGACGAAACGTTAGGCTTTACGAATCGCGCGCTTAAGCTTCGTTAGGTCATCGTGCTTTCCCGGCATCCGGTGCAGCATCCGGTGACAGTTTCCGCAAACGGTGATCAGATCCTCGACTCGGGTTTTCACTTTGTCGCGCAACTGGCCGAGTGGAACGACATGATGCGCTTCCGCGAATCCACTCCCCAGCTTGCCATAGACGTTCTCGAATGAAAATTCGCACACTTGACACCGATAGTTGTCGCGAATTTTGCATTGGGTGGCCAAGTATCGACTTCGTTCTCGTTTGAGATGCGAAGCCACGCGTTTTCGAGTTTCATACAGATAAACATCATGCTCATCATCGCTAGATTTCGTGCGCGGCAAGGTCCCCGCGACATCTTGGAAAAAAGCAACAGCGCGACGCGCAAAAATGGGGGTTTACCCGCTCGCTTGTCTCCCGGGTCGGGTCGTAAACTCCGTAGAAGGTGCGCCCTCCTTGGTACTTCTCAAGGATAGGCACCCCAAACTCTGAGCCTCTCAATCGGTCCATTAACGACAGGTGTGCAGTTCCATTTGTGTCATCAGGCGTGACTGTTCGAACCGGCCATAACTTTCGAGAGACGCGTTTAGTGATAGAGGTTATCTGCTGCCGCGACTCTGAATGGAAACACGCCCACAATTTGCGATCAGGGTATCCAGAGAAGCGGTCTAACCATATCTCCAACTTGGGCTGACCCCTTCCGAGGTTTCCCAGGATCACACTCCATCCGTCAGTATTGGTTCTGGCAGTCCCGCGTGGGAGACGGACTTCAAGTCGCGTTCCTCTGCCTTGCTGCTTCAATTGCTCGGCAACAGCTCTAGCAGTGGCCAACAGCCATTTCCGATCATGCGGTCGCTTCGACTTTGAAGACATGCGTATTCCAAATAATAAATAATTGTCTATGCAAAGTGTCGTACCATTGAACTACGGTCCGCTCTCCGAATACCGCCTTAGATTGCGGCTGCGAGAGTTGAGATCAGGCGCTGTGAACGCTGCCGTCGGAACGAATTTCCAGCACGGGCTGAACCAACTCGTACACGGCGGACGTTCGCACCAGAGCATCCAATTTGCTTTTGACGAGATCAGGTGTAAGTAGACCGAACTGGACTTTTTGATGCGCGCCTTCTGCTGAGAACCCGGATTCGACGCTTATCCCGCCGATGTCGGTCAGTAGATTTCGCGCGTGGAAGTCTTCGCCGCCTGGCCGTTCCTTCCATCCGAAGAGCAGTAGCGACATCCCTGCGGGCAACATGCCATCAATCCATCTATGGGCCTCACGCGCGATAATTTCAGGTGGTGGCCTCTTATCGTGATCGCAAAAGTGAATCTCGCAGCGCACTTCATTCCCACCAGTGGCGCGGATCACGTCAAGGCAAGCCCTTAATGTCTCCTGATAAGGGGCCTTACTCAGGTCAAAGAACCGATCAACAAATAGGATAGTTTTGGCGGATGTCAGGAGTGGACGCATGGCTGCGGCAAGTGTGGTACCGACACGTTCGACTTCCCACGTATGCGACGACATCATGAGTGGATGCTGTTCGTCCACCTCATCGACAGTGATCACGCCTGACACCGCGGCCGGGTTGTGTTCTGAGATCATGGCATGAAAGGGTGCAACAGCGTGCTGGGCGACAGCATTTTGAAACCAAGTTCCGAGCGCAGGATCGTATGGTCGTCCAGACCGGATGAATTTCGTTTGCTTCCCTTCCCTGAGGGCGACTTCCAAGCGTGCACGTTCAAGGGGCTTCATTGCATTTGCTGCGGCGTAAACGTCGCGCTCCCACTTTCCGGGAAAGCGCGATATCAACCGTCCTCGGTCGAAACCAAACTTCTCGAAAAGATAGCGGAAGTTCTGCCAGCTTGATCCAATCGCTACAGGCTCTACCGCATATTCGTAGAGCATCAGAAGAGCTCCCCGGCGCGCTCCTCGAAAAAGCCGCTAGGCCACTGATCGAGAAAGTCTCCTTCTGCATCCACACGCAACGGCCGGAAGCGAACGCCCTGTCCGTCGCTCTCGACATAGATGACCGATAGCTGCTCAGGCGTAAGTCCTGCCACACCAGGCGGTAGCTCATCGTCAGTCTTCTCCCTGATACGACGTAGCAGCCGGAGCAGTATGTGCTCGCTGTGGGTCTCAATCAGGAGGGTCTTACCACCGAACGGTAGACCCTCCAGATCCGGTTGTATGGCTCGTATGAACAAGTCACCAATTCCCACCTGGATGGCCGGGTGAATGTGCAGTTCCGGTTGTTCAATGGCTAAGATGTCTTCGTTCTTGCGTAGCGACGCCACCACGACTGGCACCATCTTGATATTCCAACTCCAACATCGCTGGGCGCAACCAAAATCCCTTTCTGGAAATCACGTAATGCTATCTCTGTCCTGGCTGGCAGGCTCTGATAGAGTTCTTGAAGATCGCCGATATCGTCATCGTTGAGGCCGCGTTCAAATATCTGATGAAAGACACCCGGCACCGGCACTTCCTTGAACTCGACGCGCTCAAGCCGGTAGCCGGTGTGGAGAGGGGTCTCGCCGGCGATCCAGAGATTAACCTCCTGCATAAGGTCACCCTTTCGATCCGCGTAAAGGAGATCCCACGCGGCAAGTCCTTGCGCCCACCGCGCCTCATCCGGCGTCACCTGCGGCCGATAGCTGCGTGTTGGAATTTCGCGGAGTGGCCCGATATAGGTCATCCGCCCGAGATAATTACGAATGATCCGGGCCGGCCCAAGAATCATTTCCGAAAGGAGTGAGCGCAGCCCGATTACGCGCAGCGTGTGTCCTTCGATTTCCGCCTTTTTCGCATCGGGATCGCGAATATCGAGCGCAAGGTCCCCATCTACGTTCGGCAGAGCACCTGCAATTGTTCTCACCGCGATGCGCAGTTTGTCGTCCGGTGTATCCAGTGTCGAACGGTCCGCCGCAGCCTCGCGTGCCAGGCTAGTTATCTCTTCTTCGAGTGGGGAAAAGCTAGCGGCGAGTTTGTAGGCGTCCTCATCCTCATACTCATCGCGATAAAGTGCGGGCCTCACTAATGGATGATCAAAATTGAAATCAGTCAGTTGGGCCCGCCCTGTCTGAGGTGGTGACAAAATTGCCCCAAACGGGACGCCGTCAAGCTCTATCGAGAGCCGTGCTGTCATTCGGCCTGCAATATTCGCTCTGACTCACTTTTGATGCAGTTTGGGGGATGTCTGGCGTTTTTGATTGGGGAGAATCAGCGCCATGCAGCAAGC
>NZ_JBANBK010000105.1:0-25689 GCF_053572325.1 Bradyrhizobium sp. UFLA05-112
GATGCGCAGTTCAAGCAGTACGAATAACTCTAACAGAGAGGCGTGCTTGTTGATCGAACCACGTGCTTGTAAAGGATACCACCATGGGTGAAGTGATTAGCGAGCGACGAAAAATGCAGGCTTTCGAAGCCTTAGAATCAAACGTCCGCTCGTACTCGCGCTCGTTCCCCGCTATTTTCAGCCGAGCGCTCGGCTCGATTATGATGACTGAAGGTGGTCGAAAAGTCATTGACTTCCTCTCCGGTGCTGGAACGCTGAACTACGGGCACAACAATCACCAGATCAAAGCTGCTCTTACTGAGTATCTAGCATCGGACGCCGTAGTCCACGGACTTGACATGGCCACTCCTGCAAAGCTCGAATTTATGGAGGCTTTCAGCTCCGTCATACTTCGAGGGCGGGATCTGAAGTATCGCCTGCAATTCACGGGGCCAACAGGTGCTAATGCTATCGAGGCAGCTCTAAAGCTCTCACGCAAAGTCACAGCACGTCAAAATGTTATTTCGTTCACCCATGGATATCATGGCATGAGTTTAGGGGCGGTTGCCGCGAGCGGTAATCGTTTCTATCGTGCAGCCAGCGGCGTTTCTTTGTCGGGCGTAACTTTCATGCCCTATGATGGCTATCTTGGACCGGCTGTTAACACCGCCGATTATTTGCGAAATGTATTGATGGATGAGAGCAGTGGCATTGATCGTCCAGCTGCCGTTCTCGTCGAAACTGTCCAGGGGGAGGGTGGTATAAACGTAGCTTGCAAGAAATGGTTGCAATCAATTCAGAGCATAGCAAAGAATGTTGGCGCGTTTTTCATAGTTGATGATATTCAGATGGGCTGTGGTCGCACGGGCGAATTCTTTAGCTTCGAGTTTGCTGAGTTAACGCCAGATGTTGTTGTGCTGTCGAAATCGCTAAGTGGGTACGGTCTGCCATTATCGATGGTGTTGATCAAAGAGGGGCTCGACGCATGGCGGCCCGGAGAGCACACAGGCACGTTTCGAGGAAATAACCTTGCACTTGTATCTGCAACCGCAGCTATAAATATTTATTGGCGCAGCCAGACTTTTTCGCGCGGGATTCAGCACAAGGGAGAACTTATGCGGGGTCGACTCGAGGCCATTGCCTCCGAGTATGGAAATAATTTTGCTGTCCGAGGGAGGGGCATGGTGTTTGGGTTTGACTGCCAAGTGGCTGAAATCGCGGGGGCTACGACACGCAAGGCATTTGAGAAGGGATTGATTCTCGAGCGATGTGGGCCTGATGATCAGGTTATCAAATTCCTGCCTGCGCTTACGATCGATTCTGAGACGCTAAATCAAGGTCTTGACATATTTGAGGAGTCTTTGGCCGAAACTCTGAAGCAGACTAGATCGGCCGTGACTTGACCTCCGCTGTTCACCCAGACAAGTGCGCGCTGACCTGAACCCCGCAATCTCCTCCAAATGGGTAGGCACAACAAGGTGCGGGCAATGCGCCGCTTACGAAGAAGCTGCTGGCGGAGGCGATGCTCGACAACGCCATGCTCAAGGACGTCGCAGCAAAAAGATGGCACGCCCGCCGCTAGGCGTGAGGCCGTCGCTCACCTTCAGATCGCCTATGAGGTCAGCGAGCGGCGGGCGTGTTCGGCGCCTGGCACCGATCGCGCTTCGGTGCGGTATCGGAGCATCAAACGAGGCGGCAATGCGGACACGGCTGCGCGCTCTGGCGTCCGTTCGCCCACGGTTCGGCTATCGCAGGTTGCACATCCTGCTCAGGCAAAGGCATTGTCATGAATCACAAGAAGCTTCGTCGCCTTTATCGTGAGGAACGGCTGCAGGTGCGTCGTCGCGGCGGCCGCACGCGGGAATAAGGAGTCCGATGCCCCTGCCGCAAGGCCCCAACCAACGCTGGAGCCTCGACTTCCTCTCCGACGCGATGACGATGGCCGTCGTTTCCGCATCTTGGCCATCGTCGATGACTTCACGCGCGAATTTCTGGCGCCGGCCGCTGATACGTTTCTGCCAGGCTTGCGGGTCGCGCGCGATCTCGACGCCGTGATCGCAATCCGCGGCCGTCCAGCGATGATTGTTTCCGACAACGGCACTGAGCTGGCCAGCATGGCCATGCTGCACTGGTCACAGGAACGACAGGTGGAATGACAGTACATTGACCCCGGTAAGCCGCAGCAGAATGCCTTCGTCGAAAGCTTCAATGGCCGCCTACGCGATGAGCTCTTGAACGAAACGCTGTTCAGCTCTCTCGCCCATGCCCGCCAAGTGTTGTCGTTCTGGAAAGACGACTACAACACCGTTCGACCGCATAGCGGTGCCGGCAATCTCACGCCAGCCGCAGCGCTCCCGATACGCAAACGTGGCGGGACGCTGCGCTACGTCGGGGCTCCGCGCCCGTCCCATTGCTGGATGTAAGAAAGGGCTCAGGTCACCGAAGGAGGCGCCTTCCGCGCCGACGCCGATCCTTAGAATTCGCCTGCCGGGCTGTCTCACCATCTAAAATCCGTAACCTCGTCGGGGAAGCGGTTGCGATCACAGCAAGAGGCGTTTCGGTGAAAGGCGGACCTTCGTACTCATAGCCCTTGAAGGACGATGCCCGACACGGGTGCGAAACTCGTTGTTTTGGTTGCGCGACATCATCCGCCGCAAGCCGCAGCCCCTATCGCCCCGCTACCGCTCGAGAACGGGCTGAATGCTGGTACGCATCGCTTCCTCAAATATCAAACAAAGTGTCTTACCATAGTAGGTAGTGTCGCGATTCATTGTTAGTGCTCTACTGTTAGCTAGTAACTCGTCGCCTTACGGTTAGCGATGAAAAGGAGGTGCAGTAATGACAAGCGTATTTAATCCGTTGCAAGTCGCGCGCTTCCTTCAAGTATATGATGACGCCGCCGCCCAGAAAGGCATCAGGCTTTCGATAGGATTCGATTTTCATGAATATGTCTCTATCACACGGGCCACTCCTACAAAGGGGCCCACATATCCAAATTTCCGGCCAGATCGCTCGCCAATTAAGTCAGGCGAAGGATATTGGATCATAGGGGTGGACAAGAATAACGATGTCGCTGTTTTAGAGGCTGCTCGACTGTATGATCTTTCGCACAGCAACTTTGCAGAACATCTTCAATCCCTGAAGGCGTTTTACGCCGATCCTACCATACATGCCCATCCTCTCGATCGTTGTACTTGCACGGCACCAAGCGCGAAGAAAATAACTGGGAAAGTAGCCTATCATGGTGATCTTTGGGTTCGCAAAGACTTTAGAGGACAGGGCGTGCCCAAGATCATAGCAGGAATATTGCACGGTGTAACTTTTGCTATGTGGGCTCCTGATTTCTTATGTTCGCTTGTGGCGCGCTGGTCGCTAGAAAAGGGGCTCGTTGCTCGATACGAAATGCTGCATCATGAACCAGGCGGGTCGATATTACAGCTGGTAGAAGAGGATATTGTCGACGACGATTGGTTAATTTGGCTAACTCGCGAGGAGTTGAGAAGCCAAGTTGAGCGTCACGATCGAGCCGAACTCCTTTTAGCTCTGTCTTCTCCGGCGCGGCCGGGCAGGATTTAGGCTTAGTTTGCAGTCGGGGGGATGCTGGTTTTGCGAATTCGACGCTTATCTCATTGCCGGCTCTCTATTTGAAGGCCCCTGAAATCTAGTTGACCTGCTCAGTGAATTTCGTGGCAACCGCGAGATTGGTGTTCGCCCAGTTTTGTGGCTAAGCACAATCAGACGTCAGGCCAAGGGCCTTGGCGGGACGGCCTGACGCCCCCTGGCAAGGAAGTACCCAACCGCGAGCCGCTGCGCCTGGTCGGTATCGTTTTGTTTGCGACAGAGCCAGACGCGTGCTTGTGTGGATGCGTTGTACTTCGACCTTTTGCGACAAACGTTGGTGAGTCGACCGGAGTCTATGTATATCCGAACTTACCTATTCTTCTAGTCTGCCATGGCACGGTCCTTGCTATTCTCTGGGAGCTGTCAAAGCGCTGCGCGCATCGACACGCAATTATAGGTAGGAACAAAAAATTGGCGGCAACGGTCCTGGTGAAAGGAGTATCCGCAATCGCGCATGGGCAACTTGATCTTGAATGCCACGATGAATCTTGATTGCCCGATAGTGCGGCCGCCGGTTAACCGGGGGTTATGCGGCGTTGCCGATCGGCGAATTCCGCGGCATAGAACTGGAGTGGTACGATGGCTTGGCTTGCGCAACGAGATAGAGGCCGTCGCCAACCCGTCCGGGCGCGAAGAGAAGGTTGTGAAGCTCGATACGAACGGCACTGACGTATCGATTGCCTCGGTGTTCGAGATGTGATCCTGCGGAGACGTGGTCTCATAGCGGGTTGTTCGCCCCGATACTACCTAGCAACTGTGCGCGAGCACCGTGCGTCAATGCCTGATATGCAGCACCGCGCTCGCGGTGGCCACAAGCTCACGCCGAGTGGCCGAAGATGTTCGAGAAATCAGCGTGGCCGGTAAAATGGAGTCCTTGATGGGAGTGTTATCGCATCTGCGGATCGTGGAGATCGGTAGCTCGGCCGCAACCAGCTACTGCACGCGCTTGTTTGCTGATTTCGGCGCCGACGTTCAGAAGGTCGAGCCACCAGCAGGCGATCCACTTCGCCGTAGCGCACCACTTACGCCGGGCGGCCAAAGCGCGTGGTTCGCATTCCTTAACTTCAACAAATCAAGCGTCATCATCGATGCGACCAACCCAGACGCCATAACACGGCTGACGGCACTAATTGAGGATTGCGACATTCTGGTCGATGGCCGCGACATTGATCCCGCAGATTGCCCATCCTTTGATGTCGACGCGATCCGGCGACGTCCCGGATTGATCTACCTCGAAGCGAGTTGGTTCGGCCGCGAGGGTCCCTATGCTGGATTCGCCGCGACCGATTCGACTGTACGCGCGCTCGCAGGGCTCATCAAGCTGATTGGACCAACTGAGGGGCCGCCGTTGCACGCACCGGATTTCCAGACGGGTATCCTCGCCGGGCTTTGGGGCTTCATCGCGGCGGCTTCTTCGGCAGTCGCACGAACGCGAGGCGCGGCGGGTCGATCGTGGTCGCTCAACATTTTCGAATCGAGCCTCGCTCTCAGCGAGTATCACCTGTTCGAGGCGTTTTCGCGAGGCGACGTGATGCGCCGGATTGGCGTGAACCGCTTCTGGATGACCTTTCCGGCCGGCATTTACGAAACCAGAAAGGGTTGGGTTGGCGTTACGACAGTCACGCCTGGGCAATGGCGCGCATTCTGCGACATGCTCGGCCTCTCCGAATTGCGTGATCATCCAGCTCTGGTCCTGGCCGCAGATCGTCTGAATCAGGTGGAGCAGATTGAACAGCAGCTTATGCCGAGACTGAAGACGCGGACAGCGCAGGAATGGTTCGCAGAGGGACGGAAGCGCAAGATCCCGATCGTGCCAGTGCCCGAAATATCCGATCTGCTCCAGGACGGGGAGAAGAAGGCGCGGGGCGCAATCGTGCCGATTCGACTCGGCGAAGAAAAGGGCCTGACGGCTGGTTCGATGCAACGGCTAACACTGACGCCGCCCCGCCGAGGCGGAAAAATTCCGGCTCCCGGCGAGCAACAGGGTTTCGCGGATACCCGAAGACGCCTGACTGGCACTGCCTCGGAGTTGGCCAACCGATCCGATGCCGGCGGGCAGCCGCTGCAGGGAATTCGCGTCATCGACTTCTCGATGGGCTGGGCAGGCCCACTATGTACGCGCACACTGGCAGATCTCGGTGCGGATGTCATTAAGATCGAGGCTATCCAGTATCCGGATTGGTGGCGCGGTGTTGACCGGCGAGCCACTTACGTCGACGGCCAGATGTACGAAAAGACGCAGTGCTTCTGTATTATGAACCGCAACAAGCGCGGTATCACACTTGACCTGAGGCGGCCGCGTGGCATCGCCCTTGCAAAGCGACTTCTGGCGGCAGCCGATATTGTGGTCGACAATTATTCGGTCGATGTGCTGCCGAAGCTGGGACTTGGGTACAATGTGCTCAAAGCACTCAATCCTCGGCTCGTCATGATGTCGATGTCAGCCTTTGGTGCGGACAGCGTCCATCGGGCTTGCCGGGCGTACGGCTCGACGCTCGAGCAAGGCTCGGGGTTGCCCGGTGTGGTCGGAAACTCCGATGGGCCGCCCGTCATGAGTCATTCCGCCTTCGGGGATGCCGTTGGTGGGTTGAACGGCTGCGCTGCAGTTCTGGTTGCGCTGGCACACGCCCGCGACACTGGGCACGGACAGTTCATTGATCTTGCGCAGATCGAATGCATGATGCCGTTTTCGGCGCCATGGATCATTGTCCACTCGATCGGCGGTATGCCGCCGCCAAGGTATGGCAATCGACATCCGCAATTCGTGCCGCATGGCTGTTTCCGGTGTGCGGGTGAGGACAACTGGATTGTGGTAGCCGCAAGCGATGCGGACATGTGGCAGAGGCTTGCGCATCTTATTGGCCGGCCAGACTGGGCGATGGATGCATCGTTGAGATCTGCGGAAGCTCGCCGCGGCATCGAGGATGTGATCGAGCGAAGCATCGAAGCTTGGATGCTCACCCGCGATGCGGAGCATGCTATGTCTCAGTTGCAAGCATCAAGGGTTGCGGCCGGCGTCGCCCGCCTGCCAATTGATCTGCTCCGGGATCGGCATCTCAAGTCGCGCGGGTTTCTGCAGGAACTCGACCGCGCGTTCGTTGGATTGCACCCGCAGCCCTCAATGCCCATTCGCGAAGGTGCCGGGCCTTATGCGGTCCACACGGCGGCCCCCACGCTCGGACAACATAACAGAGACGTCTTGTCAGGGCTTCTCGGGCTCTCCGACGCTGAGATCGAACACCTCGAGAGAGAGGGCATCATCGGCACGGTGATGCTCTCCGAAGAGGAGCTCGCAAACCAAGCTCAGGCTGACTAGTCGACGCAATCGCGCAGGTTAATGACGCGGATGACAGATTGGTCACCCGCTGATCAGTGGGGCGCAGCGCTTGCTCGCACTAAACAGCGGTGCACACCACTGACTTAGATTTGTGCGCAAACGGGTGTCCGGTGGCCGTTGTTGCGAATCAAACAAAGCGTCGCCGCCATAGTGCGGATGTCCAAATGAACGTCTTTTCATTAAGCTGCGCGTCTACAATGACCTGCGACGTCCAAAACAGAAAACTTGAATGGGAGTCGCATTACAGAGCATGAAGGCGAAATTATAAGCTTGCAAGCATAGAAGCATAGTGAGATTCTTGGGATCCTACAAGCAAGGCTGAACGGTTCTGGACCCACCGTTGTTACCTGATTCTCTACGATCTCACGTCCAAGATCTCCAACCGGTACCCGTAACTCGATAGCACGAGTAACCTCGTAGGTTGATTGAATATCGGCGACAAAGCAAGCTCGGTCGACCTAAGTATTTTTGCAGTGACAGAAGGTGCCAATCGTCGTCTACCGGCCGGCGAAGCGCGCCCGCACAATGGCTTTTGCTCCAAGCGCATCAAGAACAACAGCGAGAGCAGCTGAGAAAAGGCGGCTGCAAAAAACTCAGAGGAAGCCACCTGCGATCCGCGCGCCGGGTCTGTGAAGGACGGGCCGGGAACATCTCCGCCTAGTCGGCGCCCAGCTGGCCCTAGCGCCTGCCGACGCCAGGTGAACAGTAGGCTTTGAGCCGATCCAAGTCGGCGGGCAACTCCGCTGACCGCCTCACCAGCTTGCAAGATTCTTCGTGGAGACGAACCTTCTCGTCGTAACTCTGCCGGCGCCGACGTTCAGCGCCTAAAACTTTAGCCCGCATTGAGTACATGGTAAGCGCAGTTCATAGGCCACCCGGATGACAGTTTGATCTGCGAGTCTGCGGTCGGTCGCGGTGAGCTTAGAATGGACACAGTACGTAATGCTATCAACGAGCCGGTGCGGCGGCTGGAGGTCTTCACCGGATCTGGTCGTCGGCGGAAGTGGAGCAACGAGGACAAGGCACGGATAGGTTCCGAGATCGTAACGAGTGGTGAGTCGGTCTGTTTGGTAGCCCGGCGGCATCGATTGTCACCGCAGGAATGTTCGGCTGGCGACGTCAAGTTGAGAGAAGCCGTGGACGATCAATCCGGGACGGAAGAAGTACCGTTTGTGCCGGCGGTGGTGGATGCAGCGGCGCCGGCACCTGACTTCAGTCGAGAGCGCAAGGTGATGCGCTGTAAGCCAAGATGGACGCCGGCATCATCGAGATCGAAGTGGATGGCATAGCGATTTGCCGGTCGTGGCGCGGACGCGACGATAATTGCGTCGATCGTGCAGACGCTTAAGGCAATCCGGTGATCGGAGCGCCGAGTGCGGTCAGGTGTTGGTGGCGATCAAACCGGCAGACTTCCGCAAGGGATGGAAGGGCTTGCGACCTTAGTGCGTGCGGCAACCTTGCGGCACACTTACCTCGAATCGAGCTCGTCGCCAACATCGAGGACAAGACCTGTCCTGCTGGGGCGAGTTACACCGGATCGGCGAGGATTAAAGCGAGCGGCTGGACCTGCCGGATCCTTGTTACCTGGCCCCAGATACGCCTGCGGTGCTTGCGAGGACGGCTTCATGCTGGCGCCGGCTCGGCTGATGGAGGATGGATTGCCGACCAAGGCCACCGTCGCCCAGGTTCTGGTCTCCAAATATGCCGATCACCTGCCGCTCTACCTGCAGGCGCCATCTTACGCCCGCCAAGCATTGAGCTCGATCGTTCGACGCTTGCGAACTAGGTGACGCAGGCAGCCTTTCATCTGCTTCCGTTGCATGAGCGTCTCCTTGGCAAGCTCGGTACATGCTTAAGCTCATGTCCTCGAACGACAAGCCTTTAAAATCACAAGGCGGCCACCGCCGGAAACATACGCAAATCGCGACGATACGACCGATCTTGCCTTCATCCGGCGAATCGGCGCTGAGGCCTCACCACAACTGTTCTCTGGCCAGCAGCTCTACAGCGCGAGCTACACCTTCAGGGTTGGAGCTGCTGACCGCGATCGCACAGTTTTCTATGCAGTCGTTAGCAGGATATCCAGCCTCGGTACGGGGCTTGGTGAGTACGGAGCTGTGCGCGGCGTGGCTGGCTATCGGTACCGTCACGGCATTTGCGCTACGCGGAGAGCACATCTGCTCGCTATATCATTGAAATTGCCAGCTCGTCGAACTGGCCCGGCAACAATATCTGCCGGGAACCGCAGCCCAACCGACCCGCTACCGCTCTAGAACAATGCTATGTCGCGCTGTTGAACGCACTGATACACCGTTCCCCAAATAGTCCCCACCAGAGCAGGTAGTATTTAGATCCGTTGTTAGCTGAGATTATCAGTTAGTAAGTGTCCGCGACTCAGCTCATCACGAAAGGTGCAGATCGACAAGCGCATTTAATCCCTTGCAATCGAAGGGCGTACATGATGGCCTAGCCACACTTGCGCTCCTCTGGTTCGAAGCATACGCGGCCACGGAGTACGCATGAAGGCGATCATCAGTAAATCGACCGGGGGGCCCGAAACCCTGGTGCTAGAAGAAGTGGACGATCCCGTGGCTGCCGCCGGTCAGATTGTCGTTCGCATCAAAGCAAGCGGGGTAAACTTTCCGGACACACTGATCATCCAAGATAGGTATCAATTCAAGCCAAAACGGCCATTTTCACCTGGTGCCGAGTTTTCTGGCGTCGTTGAAGGGATTGGTAGCGGTGTATGTTCCTTTCGACCTGGTGATTGCGTCATGGGAGTTTCCAGGTGGGGGGCGATGGCGCAGAAGATTGCCATAGACGCGAGCCGTTGCGTGGCGATGCCGGACAAAATGCCGTTTGACGAAGCCGCCGCGTTCCTGCTCACCTACGGTACGTCCTATTACGCATTGAAAGAGAGGGGTACTCTGAGAAGCGGGGAGACACTCCTTGTGCTTGGAGCAGCCGGCGGCGTTGGCCTTGCGGCAATTGAAATTGGAAAAGCGATGGGCGGTCGCGTTGTGGCTGCTGTATCTACAACTGAGAAAGCGACACTAGTCCGAGAGCGCGGAGCAGACCACGCGGTGATCTACCCGACTGGGCCGTTTGACTCATGCTCCCGCAAAGACGCCGCGCGCGTTCTCAAAGAGGCGTGCTACCCGGACGGCGCTCACGTTGTATGTGATGTCGTTGGTGGTGACTACTCAGAGGCGGCTTTGCGCGCAATAGCTTGGGACGGTCGCTTCCTCGTTGTAGGATTTGCCGCAGGCATTCCACGGATTCCACTCAATCTTCCACTCCTTAAGTCTTGCCAGATTATCGGTGTGTTCTTGGGGCCGTGGCTTGACCGTAATGTTGATCATCTTAGCAGCAGCGCAGGCGAGTTGCTCGAGTGGTATCAAAGTGGCAAGCTGCGCCCCTGCATTTCGACGCGCTTTCCATTGACGAAGGCCGGCGATGCCATTGCCCAGCTGGCCGATCGAAAGGTCATGGGAAAGATCGTCGTCAATATCGACTAGAGGATGTCAAACGCCGCACCGGGGTTGTCAGGAGTTTTATGAACGCGTGCGCGAGAATTGCGGCTCGTCTTCGCGGGGGGTAAAATTAATGACAGCAGATAGATCAGCGCAGCCGGTCCCGCGCTCAGCACCGATTGAAAGGACGTGACGATATGTTGCGCCCATTGTCCCGTAACCGCCAGGACAACAATATTAGGCTATGATGATCTTTCCTCCGCAACAACGGGGCGACGTTTTTGGACGAAGTCGCTTTGGATGCTGTCATGCCGACGCTGCTTAAGATCATTCTAGCTGATCGCGGTGGGGCAGAGCTATCGCATATGGAAATTCCTGAGTCCCTTTCGCGGCTTGGCTTGGTAGTGTGCTTGCGCGAATCGGACGAACTGGGGACTTGGATGGAGAAAAAACGGAATCGGATCGCGAAGGCCGAGCGAGGCTCGTCGAAAGCGCATCTTTGCAAATGTCTGTCGCGCTTGATTTTTCCATATCCAATAGTCTTACGGTAGGCAGGGAGAGTAGGGGCATTCTAAACATCCCAGATTTATGTCGCCCTCTTCATCGAATGGGGTGAGGAATCCCTATGTGCCCCATCAGCCAATCGCCCGAAATTGATGGACGCACTGACATGCCGAGAGATCGGAAGGCAGCTGCCACTGCGGCACTAACGCCAGCTTCGGTTCGAATGAGCATCTGCTGTAGCTTTCGTGGTTTCATATCGAGTTCGTTTCGCGCGTGGCTCCATCCACAATCGTGATAACAGAGAGCCTCCGAGGAAGGTGAAGGCAAAGCATGCGCCGCCGCCACTGATTGGCCGCAGAGATGCTGACGCACTGTCCTATCTTGCACAGGTTCGGAACCGCGACCAAATCGGCGTCCTAGTGAGAGATCAACTTCCATGTTTTCGCCCGCATTAACCCCACCAGTGGATGGTCCCGTAAAAGAGTGAAGTTTTGTTCCCGTTGCACGCAGCAAAGCGTTAGTCGACCTTCTCAATGGCCCGACATATCACTCTCGGCACATCGTACCGGCGATCTGCCGCTAGCGGAAATATAAGCTCTATTTGCTGTGTTAGCTCGATGATGAGTTCTGGGTGATGGCCATTCTCGAACAGCGCGTATTTGAATGCCTCAGCGCGATTCACGAACAAGCCGCCAAAACTACCGTTCTGTTCGCAGGCAACCCAGTTGCCGCGAGGATCCCTGCCGACAAATACGGTCGATGCCGCCGAGCTGGGTGAAAAAGCTTCGAGATGTTTCGTGTTCATTTTTATTCCATGGCTTCCGAAGGAATGATCGTTACTGGACACTTCCCAGCTCAGATAGGTAACGGTCGGTCTCCGCAAGGATCATTCGTCTGCTGCGGTTAGGTGAAGTTCGCAGTAACCGCGACCTTGATGTTCGCTGCTTCGGCGCTGTCGACCGCGTCTTCGCACTCGGGCAGCTGGACTCTTTGCTCCTCAGCGCAGCAATTGGTGTGCCACCATGCATCTGCTGGCCCCTACTGGTAAGAGATATACGCGTGCCTGCCAATTTCCCTGTTGAAAGCGATGCCGAGCTGAGTCCTTTGCAACGTCAGGTTCTTAAATAGATATCGATTGCGCGATACCGTCCAACGAGAGGAGTCTAGCCACCAGTTGTTGGAACAGGTGAGCCCGTCAGTGCGCGCCGGGCGTCATGTTGAAGCCCGGCCGGTTTGCCCGGCGGTGCAACCGAAGGATCTAGTCCAGCTTTTTGCTCCCCGAGTAAGCCGCGGATCGCTTCAATTGCCGCTGTGACGTAGGCGTGAGCCCGCAAAGGTGGATCGCTCCCGTCGTTAGTCAATGCTTGGATCGGGGTCACCAGAGCCTCGTATCTCACGATGTTTCTTGCAGCCCCGAGCAAGTCGGCCGGTAACATTCAAACCGGCTCGGGAAGATGCCGCTCGCCAAAAACATCATTCCCGGTAAACAGCTGTCGCGCAGCGCGAGGTCGGCAGCTCCACGGTGACGGAGTTTACTCGTTGAGAGAGCGCATATTGAAATTTCCGAGGCAGTTGAATCGATCAGCGATGCGCTTGATCGCGTCCACGAGTTGGCTTCACGATGCTGCGTTGCCATTGTAGTAGCCGAGAGGCGAGCGATTATGGCCGGAAGTCAGAAGACCTTTGAAGCCTTCGCTCTCGGCAGCCGCGCCCCAACAGTTAGAGCGAGATGCCGCCAAGAAGCACCTACTCTAGGCCGTCACGCTCCAACTAGCTAACCTATCCGATTCGGTAGCTGCCCAAGCGAGCCTGGTAGTGGTTTAAATTGGCTTGCTGGTCGAGTTGCCCATAGGAGGAATGTTACAGAACCTCAAGCTTGATCCGCTGTTGTCAACGCGCCTCGTCGCGCCCACCGATTTAAACGGACGATCGCTCAATTTGCAGATGGAACGGAGAATGAAATGCAACAGCGGAGCCCGCCCGACAATAATAGCCGACCGGCTGGACATTTTCGGAACACCGCCTATGTAGTGAACAAGAGTCGTCCGTATTTCGACGCAGCTCACGCGGCGGGCCTTATGGCTGTCCAAGGTCGTTCGATGACCGGACGCACCTTTGTTTTGGGTGCTGGCCCTCTCGACAGTCGACCTGAGAGAATTGATTTCGTGCGATGTTCGTACTTGGGACTAGACAATCATCCCGTGATTGTCGCTGGTGCGATTGATGCGATTGAGGCGCATCAATCGTTGCACTGGTCATGCGCTCGTACGCGACTCAATTTTGATCTTTTGGCGCAGCTCGAAATATCTCTGTCGGAGATGTTCTGCGCACGCGTAATCGCCTATTCCACCGTCATGCTCGCCAATTTAGGGGCGATGCCCCTTCTCGCTTCGGGCCAATTGACAGGAGGAATAAAGCCAGTCGTCGCGTTCGACCGTCTTGCTCACATCTCGCTCGCCTATCACAAGCCTGTTGTCGCTGATGAAACCCGGGTGGAAACTATCGCGCACAACGATATCGACGCTCTCGAGCGCTTATGCCGCGAGCATCCAGTAGTCGCCTATGTATGCGATGGTGTTTACTCTATGGGAGGCGGTGCTCCCGTCAAGGCACTGCGTCAGCTTCAGGAGCGCTATGGGCTCTTTCTCTATATCGACGATGCTCACGGCATATCGCTGTTCGGGCGCCAAGGCGAAGGATTTGCTCGCTCTCAGTTTCCGGAGATGTTGGGCGATAGCACGATCATAGTAGCCTCGCTGGGTAAGGGATTCGGCGCGTCGGGCGGCATGGTGATGCTCGGAACGGCGGACCATGAGGCTCTGTTTCGACGGTACTCTATACCCTATGCATTTTCAGTGGCTCCCAATCTAGCGGCGGTTGGTGCCGCGCTTGGCTCGTGTAAAATTCATCGGTCGCCAGAACTTGCCGAACGGCAGCTGCGGTTGGCGCAACGGATCAAGATCTTTGACTATCGTGTCGCAACCGGTCAGCAAGGCAGTTCGTTTCCGATTAGAATGATCGCAATCGGTTCGGAATCCAAAGCGATTGCAGTCGCAAGAGAGCTTCTCGATGCTGGCTTCTATACTTCGGTGACCTTCTTCCCTACAGTTGAGCAGGGAAGAGCCGGGATTCGGGTGTGCATTACGGCCGATCACGAAGTGTGCGATATAGAGCGGCTGTGCGAGTGCATCTTGGAAAGGGTGCCCGACATAGCCGCTGGGCCACGTATGATATCGGCGCTCCCCTGAGGTGATGAGGCGATATAGAGGGATTCATAGACCCCGCCCAATACGAGAAAGTGGTGGTTGCGAAAATGTTCCGATTTCCGAAGTATAGCGCGACCACTCCGAACCGTGATCACGCCCGTGGGCGAGGCGCTTTCGCCACTACTCACAACCGAGGCGCGACACGCAAATCGGTCATCAGGAAACTCTCTACCGCTGATGAAGCCGGCCGAGCACCGCGCTATTACATATTCGATTCTCGCGAACTCAAAGTCGTCGCCCCAGTCTTTAGGGAGCCAGTGCGAGAACCCAGCGGTTTTTGGAGCATACTGCAACGAAACGACGATGCTTTCTCCTCAATCATTGAGTCTATTTACTCGCGTCGCCGTGGGCCCGCTCGCTAAGAACGACCGTTTAAGGATTATGTCGATACAAGCAAAATTGAGTGACCAAAGGAGCCGGCGCGTTGCTTTCGTGACCGGGGGATCACGCGGAATTGGGCTGGAGATTGTCCGCCGTTTCCTGGCCGATGGCTATCAGGTCGCTTTCGTCGCGACAATGCCGGAACACGTAGAGCGAGCACTTGACATTCTCGGCTGCCCGGACGACCGGCTCTGTGCTGAGAGGATCGACGTAACGCTGCCAAGCGAGGTCGGGGGATTTGTGGAGCGAATCAAGGCACGTTGGGCCGAGATAGGGATTCTCGTGAACAATGCAGGCATCTCGCCCAAGCGAGTGGACCAGGATGCGCCGTGGCTCTCGCAAACATCTCTCGAAGAATGGGCGAGGGTCATCGACGTCAATCTCAACGGTCCTTTCATTCTCACCCGCCTATTGGCGCCCGGCATGATTGCGAACGGCTATGGACGCATCATCAACGTCGGGTCGCTCGCGGGCCGTGCTATGCCGTTGATCGCCGGACCGCATTACGCCGCTTCAAAGGCGGGACTAGTCGGCTTCACCCGCGCTGCTGCGCGGGATCTCGCTCCGCACGGGATTACGGTCAACTGTATCTCTCCTGGTCGGATTCTCAGTGATCTGAGTGGTCCACCTGAGGCCGCAGTTAACCGCTCCGCTCTCGGCAGGATTCCGGTCGGCCGGTTTGGAACTGCTGAAGAGGTAGCGCATGTCGCAGCCTTTCTGGCCTCTCCGATGGCAGGCTTTATCACCGGTGCAACAATCGACATCACGGGCGGGGAGTTCGCCGCCTAGGCCCATGCATATCAATTTCTTGATCGAGCTCGGCGCCAAACTTAACGACAAGGAAGACAACGGCACTGCCTAGTGCCTGAAGTTGCCGGCCGAGTAGCTGCCGAGTAGGCAGTTAGCCAATGTCGGGGCGGAAGCTTGATACTGACACGCGGAGTCAGCGCTTCCCAAAAGGTAGTGAAAGCAAGTATTCCTCACCAGAGTAGGTAGTGTTTCTATCGATCGTTAGTGCCTACCATCAGTCGACAACTCGCCATATAGAATATGATGCGGCTAATCGGAGGCGACCGGCATGGTTCGCTACGCGCGCAGCGGCGGCACGATGACGCTACAACAAACACCGCCGAACAACGGAGTGCCAGTTGCGGCGGACGCGCCGGAGAGCGGCAGTGAGCGGCGTTGCTACATTTTGCTTGAGGTCGCATTGACTTACCGAGCGAATCGTTGGGCGCAGGATCATGCAAGGCGAAGTTCGATGGCCAGGAAGGAAAGGCACATGTTCAACTGGTGCTTTTCTGGGACAGGTAAGCGTCGCGATGTTCAGATCGATTCGATCTCGCTCCAGAGAAATGGCCGCGTTCTGGAGATGGCGCGAATAGGGGCCCCCGAATGAGTGTTTTCGGCGAGAAGTGGCGCGCGCTCGGCCCACTAAGCAAATGGCAAATAGCTCGATGAGCACATCATGAACCGCGGGGGCAGACTCTAGTATGGCGGCAATCGCAAGTGTTGGGCAGAAGTCCAAGAACAGCTTTGCCCGGGCGCGGCTGGTTTTTCCTGACGGCACGTCCCGAGTAACCGTGGAGCGGGATCCGGAGCCGCTCTATATCGAACGCGGAGAGGGCAGCTACCTGGTCGATGTCGACGGCCGCCGCTTTCTCGACCTCAATTGCAACTTCACGGCATTAATCCATGGCCATGCCTTCGCACCAGTCGTGGAAGCGTTAACCCATCAACTCCAACGCGGCAGCTGCTTCGCAAACCCGACGGAAAGCGAGATCGAGCTCGCCGAACTACTTTGCGGTCGCATTCCGCAGGTTGATCGTGTTCGCTTCGTCAATACCGGGACTGAGGCCGTTCTCTTTGCGATCAAGGCGGCGCGAGCCTTTACCGGATGTTCGAAGATTGCAAAACTCGAGGGGGCCTATCATGGTGCCTATGACTGGGTCGAGGTCAGTCAAGCGGCGACACCGGAGAATTGGGGGGACGCCTTTGCACCTAATTCTACGGCCTTTTATCGCGGGATGCCCGCTAGCGTGCTGGATGAAGTAGTTGTGCTCCGCTTCAACGATGTTCAGGGCGTACGCCGATTGTTGCAATTGCATGCGCACGATCTTGCCGCCGTCATTTTGGATCCGATGCCAAGCCGCGGTGGTCTAGTAGCGCCGAAGCCTGAATTTATTGCTGCGGTTCAAGAAACCGCCCGCAGGAACGGTATTCTTGTGATTGCAGATGAGGTCCTGAATCTAAGGCAAAGTTTCCAAGGTGCTTCTGCCCGCTATGGCCTTGTTCCGGACCTCGTCGCGATGGGCAAGATTATCGGAGGCGGCTTACCGATTGGAGCAATCGGCGGCCGCGAGGAGGTGATGAGGGTCTTCGATGCCTCAGCGGGTCGGCCACTGCTTCCTCAAGGCGGCACATTCTCTGCCAATCCTCTATCCATGATCGCGGGCCTTGCCTACATGCGGTATCTCGACCATGCGGCTTTTGCAAACCTGGAGATCATTGGAAACATTGTCCGGGACGGGATTGGTCACGCAATCTCAACCTGGAACGCGCCCCTGTGCGTGACCGGCGCCGCCTCGCTGTTTCGCATCCATCCGCGGCTAAAATTCCCGAATGACTATCGCGAGATCTTTCCCACGCCTGCCGGCGCAGCTCTAATGAAGCAGGTCACGCGTTTCTTTAAGAAGAATGGCATTATCTTGCCGCATGGCGCCGCCGCCTCAATCTCGACACCGATGACTCGAGCCGACGCAAAGCTCATTATAGATGTGTTCGCAGGCTTTCTCGACACCCATCAAGACATGCTGGACCAGTTAGAAATGCGCAAACGACCGAAGTAACGGACTCCGCAATGTATCGTCCGCGTCTTTGTCGAGCAGAAGAACGGTGCGGTGGTCCGCCGAATGGTTGGCTAAAGTGCTCCGTCTAGGACCGAGCGCGACATCGGTGCGCTCGAAATGCCCAACAGTTGTGCGACCGGCTTCTTTCGCTCTCCTGGCTCGGGAGCAAAATAGATGAGGCAACAATAGGTCTATCGGGAACATCGCTACATGTGGGAATACGCACTCTCACTTTGATTGGCGGACTGCACCCGACGGCGTTCCGACGCGCGAGGTAAATCTAACCACAGCCGTTGCATCGCGCCGGGCGATCTTGGCTTACGAGATCAAACTTCAGTTTAGCCACTGACCTTGCCCCACGGGCTTAATCCAGTTTGAAGTTCGTTCTGGCCCCACGCGAGGACCAGAGCATGAAGCGCAGCCGCTTTTCGGAAGAGCAGATCATCGGGATTTTGAAGGAGCACGAGGCTGGCGTTTCAGTTGCCGATCTGTGCCGGAAGCACGGTGTCAGTGACGCCAGTATCTACAAATGGAAAGCCAAGTTTGGCGGGATGGAGGTCTCGGAGGCCAAGCGGCTGAAGACGCTGGAGGATGAGAACACGCGGCTGAAGCGGCTGTTGGCCGACGCCATGCTGGACAACGCGGCGCTGAAGGACCTGTTGGGAAAGAAGTGGTGACGCCCGCGGCCAAGCGGAAAGCTGTCGCGCATCTCATGGATGCCCACGGGATGAGCGAACGGCGGGCGTGTAAAGCCATCGGCTATTGCCGCATGACCGTCAGATACCAGACGACCCGGGCGGATGATGCCGCCCTGCGTCAACGCATGAGGGCGATCGCCCAGGAGCGCCGTCGCTTCGGCTATCGGCGCCTGCATGTTTTGCTCAAGCGAGAGGGCTATCTGGTCAACCACAAGAAGCTCTTCCGGCTCTACCGGGAAGAGAAGCTCGCAGTGCAGCGGCGCCGCGCCGCAGCGGCGCCGTGGCGGCCGCAAGCGAGCAATTGGGACCAGGGCCCCGATGATGGTGCCGATGGCCCCCAACGATCGCTGGTCGCTTGACTTCGTATCGGACCAGCTCACCGATGGCCGCCGCTTCCGCATCCTGACCGTGGTCGACGACTGCACCCGCGAGTGTCTGGCGCTGGTGGCCGACACCTCGCTCTCCGGCACCCGGGTGGCGCGGGAACTGGACCGGCTACTGATTGAGCGCAGCAAGCCGAAAATGGTGGTCAGCGACAACGGCAGCGAGCTCACCAGCAACGCCATCCTGACCTGGGCCGATCAGAGCCGCGTGGCATGGCACTACATCGCGCCGGGTAAGCCCATGCAGAACGCCTTCATCGAGAGCTTCAACGGCCGGCTGCGGGATGAACTATTGAATGAGACGCTGTTCACGTCGCTGGCCCAGGCCCGCATCGCGCTCGGATGTTGGCGGGCCGATTACAATCCTGCATCACAACACCCATCTGTCTATGTGGTTGAAGGAAAGAGATTTTGCTGATCGGGATGCGATCCCGTGGGGTATTTTGGATTTTGGCGCGCGCGTTCTGCGATTGCTTGTGCGGTTGATGCCGAGAGATCGGTACGGGCAAAGATCCAAGGGCCTTCGGACAAGGGATGGACGGCGGCGATCTCGCCGGCCTCCGCCGCCAGTCTGAGGGTTTTGGGCGTGATCTTGAGAAGCCGCGCGGCGTTGCTGAGATTGAGCCATGGCTCGATCCCGTCATCAGCAGGTTTGAACACCGGAATGCGGTGATGCGAGCGCAGCGATGTGACGCGCTCCCGCGTCCAGCGGTTGCCGTGACCAGTGACAAGGCCATTCCTATTGAGTGTGCCGGCGATGAGATCGTCATTGGCGATCAGCACCAACTGGCGGACGGCCGTGATCACATCGGCTGAGGCGCTGTTGCGCTGGCCGCGCCGGCGCTTGGGCAAACGGATCTGGCTATGCACGCCACCGATCCAGTGGACGATCAACACGATCTCCCCTGCCTCCTGATCGATGTCGGTGACTACCTCCTGGATGAGCGTGCGCACGATGCGCTTCTTCAGGCGCGCGTCGGTCGTTGGAGCCGCCCAAACGGTTTTGAGGTCCTTGGCGAGTGCGGCAAGCGCTGCCGGGGCGATGGCTGGCATCGGCATGGCTGCACCATGCGTCGCGATCTTGCTCTCGACCTCCGCTACGCGAGCGAGAGCCTTGTTCCAGCGAACCTCCAGTTCGCCAGCAACCAGCCTGTTGGCGGGATCCGTGGCGTCGTACTGACGGAAGGCGCGATCAGCCGCATAGTGCGCCGCTTCAAGGTCGCGCAGAAGTGCCTCGCGCACCTGATCGCGCCGTTGACCGGCTTGCCTCTCGGCGGCGACCGCGGCCGTGATGGCGCCGGGGCCTACCACGCCGAGAAGCGCTTCCTCGATGGCATCGTCGACGCGTAGGCCGCCGAAGGCGATGCATTGCGGCTCGCC
This sequence comes from Bradyrhizobium sp. UFLA05-112, assembly GCF_053572325.1. NCBI lineage: Bacteria > Pseudomonadati > Pseudomonadota > Alphaproteobacteria > Hyphomicrobiales > Nitrobacteraceae > Bradyrhizobium > Bradyrhizobium sp. UFLA05-112. The sequence goes on from NZ_JBANBK010000105.1 coordinate 19,872, forward strand.
ATTATCCATCCAGGCACGGCTGCAGCTATAACGCGGGATGCCATGCTTTGCGCCGGTATATCGAAGCGTCAGCTTGCGACCGCAGCGGCGGCATCGGATTATGCCGGCCAGTAGAGCGTCGCCATGTTTGGCGGCACCATGATGACTGCTGGTGGGAACGTTGCTGCTGACCATCGTCCTGATCGCCTCGGCCTTCTCCCAACTGATGTAGCCCTCGTGGGCATTTGGCATCAGCGCCAGCCAGTCGCTGCGCGCTTTGCGGCGGATCTTCACGCCGACACCGTTGGCTCCATAGCCTGCCGCAACCGCAGTCCTACCATAGGCATAGGCGCCGCCGTAGATGGGGTTCTCGATCATCCGGTGGATAGTGGAATAGCTCGGCCGCCGCCAGGCCACATCGCCATTGTTCTGCTTCACTGGCAACGCGAGATCGTGCTCGTGAAACCAGAGCAAGGCTTGGCGGGCGCTGCCCAGTTCCTGAACCTTGTCGAAGACGAGTGTAATGGCATCCTGCACGCGACGGTCCGGGTCCTTTTCGTAGCGATCGCCGGCCTTCACAAAGCCTACCGGTGCCGCCACAACCAGTTCGCCGCGGCGCGCCTTCTCGTAACGCGCCGAGAGCGAACGCTGGCGCAACAGGTCAAGCTCGTACTCGTTCAGGCTGCCCTTCAAGCCGAGCAGCAGCCGGTCGTTGCCGTGGCGCGGCGCATAGACGGTCTCCTGATCGACCAGCACCGTATCGACCACGCGGCACATTTCGATCAGTTGCTGCCAGTCGCGACTGTTGCGGGCAAAGCGGGAGACCTCGCGTGCACAGACGGCGCCAACCTTGCCGAGGCACACCTCCGCGACCATCCGCTCGAAGCCAGCACGCTGAACCGAGCCGGCCGCCGAGCGGCCGAGATCGTCGTCGATCACCTCGATCTGCGACCAGCCCAGCGCTGACAGCCGATCCCGCATGGCATATTGCAGCGCGCTGCTCTCCCTGTTGTGCAACACCTGATGGGCTGACGACTGCCGCACATAGAGCAGTGCTTTGCGCTCCAGATGATGGGGACGAATCTTGTCAGAAATCATGACCGTCCTCCGTCGTCACGGCCGCCTTGCTGTTGTCCGCGTGCTCCAGGATCAACTGCGCCATCAGGTTGGTCAGCGTGCCTTGCACTTCTGCCGGCAGCTCTGGCCAAGCCGGCACTCCGATGACGCCACTGGACCGGCCGCTTGCGAACAGGTCCATTTGCGACGCCTGACGCCGCTGATCCTGCCTGTGCCGGCTCCGCTGTGAAGGCGGCCGTTGCGCCATTGTCGTGGTCTTGCCTGACATGGGCCTCTCCTCGATTCGGATCGTGAGAGGTCATGATTGCGCCAGAAAGCAAGGCGTTCGATGACGCGGTGCGCGCCTTCAGCACATCCGACAGAAGGCCCGCTAACACCAACAGCGCCGATGAATCGACATGAGGCGCGGCGGTGACGACCGAATCATCCGAGCAAGCCGCGCGATCGAACATCCAGGCGGGAATCTCAAGCCAACGAGTCGCATCGGAGCCGCTTAGCGTGCAGCGGAAGACAACATCAGTCGTCTTGGCGACCGCCTGGTGGACGAAGACCGACAAACCGAACCATGGATGCCACCGATACAAGAGTTTCGCGACAACTGGTCCCGTGGGTGTTATCAAGCTCGGTTGTACAACGATGCACGACCACACTCGCAGCTCGGATGGAAGACGCCCTCCGAGTTTGCCATCACATGCACACCCGCGACAGGATCTGGCGCTGCGCTATGTCGAGGGCTCCGCGCCAGCTCCCGTCGCTACCACCGCCCAACCCGGCAAATCCAACCGCCAGGGCGAACTCAGGACTGGATAAAATTTGGGGGCAAGGTCACCACACAAAAACGCCCGTCGTAGTCTGGAGTAGCGAAAGAAAAAGACGTGCGAATCAAGGCAGGAGAGTAACGGATTTCTGACAGCTGGCCTCATGAATCCGTTGCTGTTCTTCTAGAGCGAATATCAATTCATCTCGAACGCAAGTTCGTTACATTATAAGAGAGCTCTCGAAACGCGCGGAAGAGAGCGCTTGTGGCGAATGCAGGTACGAGAGGTCGGCCGATAACGCCGCTGGTGCTGAGTGAGCAAGAGTGGGCGTACTTGGAGAGGCAAGTTCGTCGTAATCGTGTTGTCCGGTCGATCTGAGCGGTGCCGCGCGATCGGTGTGCGGATGGCCTGCCAAGCGAGTCCGTGGCTACCGGACTCGGCCTCCATGAGCACACGGTTGGCATGTGGCGCCGTTGATTTTTGAAGGATCGCTGCGATGGTCTGCTTGATGAGGCTCATCCTGGCCGCCCTCGCACCGTCTACGACGATCAGGGTGATCGAATGAACGTTGCGGACGACGCTAGCCGACGCGACGCACTAGGAGGTCCCGACCGCGCTGCGGAAACCGACTTTGTCACACCTCGATCTGCCGAATGTGGGTGGAGTTCGGCTTGCAACCGCACCTAGCCAGACATTCCCCGGCCGAACCGAGCTCTTGTCTCAAGCCGGAGCGCCGTACGCACCGCTATGTGCGGCATGGTACGATTTCGCTGATTGCTGCGCTCGATGTTGCCTCGGGATTCAGCATTGACAAATGCTACAAGCGCCACCCACAGAGTTAAAATCAAAGCGTGGCTCGCCCGCTGGACGCATTATCCTGTCCACTTTACGCCGACTTCTGCCTCATGGATCAACCAAGTCGAGCGCCGGCTCGCTGAACTCATCCCAGGCAGATCCAGCGAGGCGTTAAAATGGACCGAGTTCGCGGACAGAATCTGGACTCGGTCAAACGATTCTGCCACCGCGCCCAGCGGACTCTATGTGGCGAAGTGTGGGGCCGCGTGACTAGCCAACCGTTCTAACTCATTTGCACTTCCGCCAAAATGCAACTCGTTGGCGCCAGGAAAATAGAGGCAATTTTCGTAATCGATTAGGACAAATCGAAACAGGGCCGCTGTGCTTTGAAACCTCACGAGAAGTTTCACGAGAGTCTTGGCGGAATCGGAAAGCGCACAAGCACGGTCAATGATGATTACGTGCCTCTCGTTTCGTTCCCAGGCACATCCAATCAGAAACTCTGCCAGTTCCACGAGCAGCTTCTTCCGATCTTCGTGCTTGTGTAAGCGTGTGCGTTCCCCCTTGATTGACATGTTGGTCAGGCCGTCAGGGACGTTGAAGGGGACATCGGCCATGAGAAGGAATAGCCTATGTAAGGATTGCTGAATGGTTTCGATTAGCTGTGGTTTGTTTTCAGCAGCCCATGTTAGTTCCGCGTCGATGAGCACTTGCAGACCCGCGAGATGCCCCCCCGTGCGCCAGTCACTGCCGTCCGTGATCGATAAGCTTGAATTGAAATTCGGGCTTGAATTGAAATTCGACAATGCGATCTTGATCGCCGGCGCTGGGGCCGTTCCTGGTTCAGTCCTCACGATCGTCATTGCATTAGCTTTTACGGACGTCGTGATGGCCGAAGCAGTACGCAGCTGAATGAAACTGAGCATTCTATTCTCCTGGATCTCTCGGAAAGGGGTGACCTCCGCCGAGCGTCGTTCGCTGTACTTTCCCAGAGCGGGCATTCAATTGCCTGTCGAGCCTTGACGTTACTTTATACCGTATGATGGTGGCTTCAGTCGACAATTGTCCTTATCCCGCTCCGTTTCTTGCTAGCGCGCGGGAAGGCCAACGCCAGAATAGAGGCTGGTCGGAGAAAGTCGAAACTGAATATTTCTACAGTTAGTCAAAAGCGATTGGTCCGTCTCTCTGTGAAAAGAGCACCGCCGTGAGCACCCGATTGATGCCGTGCGGCCATCTCTAATGGGCGATTTGAAGGCCGGCATCCTCCAAATGCCATCAGGCGGGAGTTTTCTAAAGCGAAGTCGCTGTGAGAACGTGACGAGTCGACCGATCTCAATTTATCCAGAATAGGAGGATGTGTTCACATCGGTGGTAGAATTGTGATGGGCCAGCCGGCCACTCGAACCGAGATGCCTGTGCGCTGGTCGGCTTGTCGGGACTCGCAATTCGATTCGGCTGGCGCAAAACGTATGGTCTGTCGGAAAGGAAACGCGCCAAACACACCGAGTTGTTCAGACCGTGACATCGCGCCTCTAGAAATCTCGGCAGGTCCCTGCATCGAATTGGCCTGAACTTTGCTCGACCTATGCTGCGATAACTGAGGAGGAGGCTATGCCACTCGACAAACCGCCGCCCATTGTCTTCGACCACGCGAGAATTTGTGTGTCGTTTTACTGCAATCTTCGTTGTAACCACTGCTATGTTCCCAAAGAATATCGATATCAATACAAGAGGTTTTTCGAGCCGTTTCAATTATCCATCGATGAGATGACAGACTTCATCGATTTGCTGGTCGACAAATACTGTCTGAGAAAGGTCTCAGTGACCGGTGGTGAGCCGCTTCTCAAAGTCGTCTATCCACGCTCCGCAGCCGTATTGGCCCATGCGAAAAAACGGGGGCTTCAGGCCCAAATGAACACGGGGGGGTTCGGCCAGGTTGCCATTCCTGACGTGGTCGCGATCTTCGATGATCCTGGGAAGCTGATCTTTCAATTCAGCTTTGACGGCGCAAGGATGGACACGGTGGACCGCTTCCGCGGCAAAGCGGGTGTTTACGAGTCCGCGCTCTGTCAAATGGCTGAGGCAGTCAATTGCGGGGTCTTGGTGCAGGTCAAGATGACCGCCAATCGGCGGAACATCGGTGAAGCGCTGGACGCTTATCGGCTCTTGTCTACGATCGGCATTGACTCGTTCAGGATCCAACCAATGTTGGCCTCAGGTGCCGCCCTTGACAACGAGGAAGCGCTTTTTGGCTCAGCTGCTGAGATTAGAGACCTGCAGGAGGCCCTGATTGCGATGGCTGCGCAGACTCCGGCACGCCTCGAACTGCTGCCGCCGATTTTTGTTGACACGACGGAAGTGCGACCGAACGTTAGATTCAACGAATGCTACTGCGGTATCAGCTCGTTCTACCTCTCAACAAACGGAGACCTGTATCCCTGTCCCTATGTCGTCGGGGATCCAGACAGCCACGAGTTCCGCGTCGGCAACATCCGATCGCCTGGATTCGATCTGGAGACTGCTTGGCGAACCTCTCCGGCGCTGAACAACTATCGCGTGAACAGCGGCTGCGCCCATTGCCCCTCGCAGATAGCGCTTCTGAAGAATATCGAGAATCGTGCGCCAGCCTGCGCATAAACGGCGAGACTTGAACCGTTGCAGTTCGCTAGTTCTCGACAAGGCGCCGTTTCGTCGCGTGCTTGGGCCGAGTCAGCCTCTGGCCAGAGTTGCCTCCGAAGTTCTGACCCAGGCAGAGGCGAGAGAGGCAATCAGAAGATGTAAAAGGTAATAGTACTCGTCAAGCTCGGTCCTCATCTCGGACGTACTCTAATCGAGACTGCATCGCCAACGGGCGAGCATCTGGCGTCCATGTCGCCATTCCGCCAGATCGCTTTGCAGAGCCGCACCTTACCAAGGACGATCGCAGTGGATTGCGGTCCGCGGATACACTTACCACTCGCGTATACCACGAGATCGGCTCCGTTCTTGATCCAGCGGTCAGGAGTTTCTGGCCAAAAAGCCTGCGGCATCAATGAGAAGTGGCATACCGTGCTCGCGCGCAAAGGGCAGGAACGAGATTGGCGACAATGCCGAGGCAGCGTCCATGCAACAGAGCAAGCAGATCATCGCGAGGAGCTATCGCCAAATTTTGGTGACGGCCGGGCCGGTCAGGCGGCGGCGGTTGCGGGCTGACGGTCGATCTGTTTGGC
>NZ_JBANBK010000106.1:0-25747 GCF_053572325.1 Bradyrhizobium sp. UFLA05-112
GGCGTTCGAGGGGTGTCCACACCCTCACCGCCGCTTACCCCAGTCGCCGCTTACCCCATAGCATCTGGATCGCCCGCCCCAGTGCGCAATTGCGCACAAGGCGGGCGATGACACCGAGATCGGCGATAACAGAGAACGTGTGGCGCGTGCCGCCTACGTCACCACCACGCGCTTTGGCTCGACAATCTCGAACATGCGCGGAAATTCGTCCATCAGGGCCATCAGCTCGGCGAGGCGAAGCGCGTTGCCCGACAGCTTGATCTTGCCGGCGGCAACTGCCTCCGGAAATGTCGTGAGCTTGGCAATCACCTCGTCGAGCGTGGAACGGGAGAGCGTGAAGCTGGCGTCGGCTTTTTCCGACTGCGTGTCTTCGGTGTAAGTGAGCGCGGAATTCTCGAGATTGAGCGCGAAGGTCTCGCCGGTGTCGGAAAAGCTCCAGTTCAGCACGATGTGCTTGCCCTCCGCTTTCGGCCCGTTGAGACGAATGCCGAGCACGTCCCAGAGCTGTGAAGTGCGAAGTGCGGCCAGCGTCTCGCGCGGCATCGGCGGGCGTGGCGGGGTCTTCGGCATGCCCTGGCGCAGCTCCTGCGCGCCGAACAGATAGGCGTTGCGCCAGGTCGCGCTTTCCGCGGCATAGCCGAGCTGCTCCAGCGTGTCGGCGAGTAGGCTACGTGCCGCCACATGATCCGGCTCGGCGAAGACGAGGTGGCTCAGCGCCTGCGCCACGAAGCGAAACTCACCCTTGTCGAAGTCCTTCCTGGCTCGTGCGAGGATCGCGTCCGCACCACCCATATACTCGACATACTTCCTGCCGGATTCGACCGGCGGCAGCGGATCGAGATTGACGGGGTTCGCATCGTACCAGCCGAGGTATTTCTGGTAGATCGCCTTCACATTGTGACGGATGTGGCCGTAATAACCGCGGCCGTGCCAGGCGCCTTCCAGACTTTGCGGCAGCTTGATCGTCTCGGCGATCTCGGCTGCGGTCAAGCCGTGATTCATCAGGCGGATGGTCTGGTCATGCGCGAACTTGTAGAGGTCGCGCTGCTGGCGGATCATGGTGTCGATGCGCTCGCGCCCCCACACCGGCCAGTGATGCTGGCCACACATCGCCTCCGCCTTGCCGCCCCACAGAGAAAGCGCCTCATTCAGGTATTTCGACCAGGCCAGCGCATCGCGCACGTCGGCGCCGCGGAACGGCAACAGATTGTGGAAGTTATGCGTGCAGTTCTCAGCTAAGTTCAAAACATTGTAGCGCGGGATGAAGAAGTGCATCTCGGCCGGTGCCTCGCTGTTCGGCGCCATCTGGAACTCGAATTCGACGCCGTCAATCACCCGCGTGTCGCCGGTCGCCATGATCAGGTCGGTCGGACGCAGCAGCGCCACTGAACCAGCCGCCATCGACTTGCCAAGACCGCAATCGACCTGCCCGCGCGGCCCCTTGGTGAGGAACGGCCCGAACTGATATTGCGCCCGGCGCAGCATCGCGGGGCCAGCGATGATGTTCTCGGAGACCGCGTGCTCCATGAACATGTTCGGCGCGATGATCGGCACGCGGCCCGTGGCGAGCGCGTCCTCCTCCAGAACGCCGCGCGCGCCGCCCCAGTGATCGGTATGGGTATGGGTGAAGATGACCGCTGCGACAGGCCGTAGGCCGCGATGCCTGAAATAGAGATCGAGCGCGGCGCGGGCGCCTTCGATCGAGGTCAGGGTATCGACCACGATGACGCCGCTGTCGCCTTCGATCAGCGTCATGTTGGCGATGTCGAGCCCGCGCACCTGATAGACGCCGGGCACCACCTCGAACAGGCCGTGGTGCATGTTGAGGCGCGACTGGCGCCACAGGCTCGGATTGACCGTCGGCGGCGCCGGCTCGGCCGACAGGAAGCTGTAGGGCTCGAAGCTCCAGACCGTCCGGCCTTGCGGGTTGGTGATCTTCGCATTCTCGATGGTGCCTAGAAAGCCGCGTGTAGCGTCTTCGAAATCCCGCGTGTCGGAAAACGGCAGCGCGCTCAGCATCGCCTCGTGCTGCGCGATGACGGGCGACGTTGCATCTTTCGGCTCGCTGCTCGCGATCTCGGTCATCGGGCCGGCTCCCTCCTGATTTGGTCGGGCGCCATCTAAGCGCATTCGCGCGCTGGTTCCAACAGCCCGCGACCGGCAATGCCGGTCGCTACGTCTGCGACGCCTGATCCTAGTGCATCCCGAGCACTCTTGGCAGGAACAGCGTCAGCTCGGGCCAGTAGGTCACGACGACCAGGAAGGCGAGCATCGTGAGCAGCCACGGCATGACGGCCACCGCGAGCTCGGTGATGCGCATTCGCGCGATCATCGACGCCACGTAGAGATTTAACCCGACAGGCGGGTGGCAAAGGCCGACCTCCATGTTGACGTCGATGACGATGCCGAAATGAACGAGATCGATGCCGAGCTTCTTCGCCGCCGGCGCGAGGATCGGCGCCATGATCAGGATGATCGAGTTCGGCTCCATGAAATTGCCGGCGAGCAGCAACAGCACGTTGACGACCAGGAGGAAGCCGACCCAGCCGAGATTCTGTGCCGCGATCCAATCGGCGAGCGTTGCCGGCAGGTTCTCGTTGGACAGCACGAAGGAGAACAGCACCGCATTGGTGACGATGTAGAGCAGCATCGCGCTGGTGTTGGCGGCACGGAGCAGCACGCGCGGCACGTCCTTCATCCCGATCGCCTTGTAGACGAAGACCGAGATGAAGAAGGAATAGACCGCCGCCATCGCGGCCGCCTCGGTCGCGGTGAACAGGCCGCTATAGATGCCGCCGATGATGATGACGACCAGCATCAATCCCCAGATGCTCTCACGGAAGGTGCGTACCGTCTCACCCCAGCTCGCCTTCGGGAGGCGCGGATAGTCGCGCTTGCGCGCAAGCCACCAGGTCACGATGCACAGCATCGTGGTCAGCATCATGCCGGGCAGCAGGCCGGCGACGAACAGCGCGCCGATCGAGGTGTTGGTCGAGACCGCGTAGACGATCTTCGGGATCGAGGGCAGCATCAGGATGCCGAGCGAGCCGGCGACCGTGATGATACCGGCGCCGAAGCGCATGGGATAGCCGTGGCGGACCATCTCGGGCAGCACGATGGCGCCGATCGCAGCCACCGTGGCGACGCTCGAGCCGCACACCAGCGCGAACATCGCGCAGGCGACGATGCCGGCAAGGCCGAGACCGCCATGCCAGTGGCCGATCAGCGAGGTCGCGAAATTGATCATGCGCCGCGCCACGCCGCCATGGGTCAAAAAGTTGCCGGCGAGGATGAAGAACGGGATCGCCATGATCTCAAAGCTCTCGATGCCGGTGAAGAGCTTCATCGAGACGGCCTCGATCGGCACCGCCGTCAACGTGAACAGGAACGTCATCACGGTGAGGCCGAGCGCGATCGAGACCGGGATGCCCGTCAGCATCAGCGCGATCAGCAGTGCAAACACGGTGGCGGCGCGCATCCAATGCGGAAGCACGATGACGCCGGACTTTTCGGCAAGGCACAGCGCGAAGATCAGGATCGGCGCCAGAATCAGGATCACGCCGAGCGGCGAGATTTTTCGCGAAGCCGCTTTCGTCGCAGCGCCGGCGGGCTGCGGATGCAGCGCCGGGGAGCCGTCGGCCTGCACGCCCTCGACATGGGTCTCGTCGTGATGCGGCAGCTCGCCGGTCCAGAAATAGAACCAAGCGACCTGGAGGAAGCGGAAGCACATCAGGCCGGAGCCGAGCGGGATCGCCAGATAGACGATCCACATCGGCGCTTCCAGGTCGTTCGACTGCTGTCCGGTGTGGAACATCTCGCCGACGAAGGAGGCGCCGAAGGCCGCGATCATGCCGGTGAAGATCGCGCCGCAGAGCAGCGCGAACAGGATCACGTGCTTGCGGGAATGTTCGGGCAGGCGGTTGACGAGCAGGTCGACGCCGACATGGATGCCGGTGCGCACGCCATAGGCTGCGCCAAACTTCGCCATCCAGATGAACATGTAGATGCAGAGCTCCTGCGCCCAGGACAGGTCGAGCTCTGAGAGGAAGGTGAACAGGCCCTGCGCCATGGCGGCGAGCCAGGTAAGCCCGTGCGCAGTCGCCCATCTGGCGAGAGCGATCGATTCGCCGGCACCGTAGCGATGCAGCACGGCAATGAAGATCAGGCCCGTTGCAGCCGCAATGAGCGTCGCGATCAGCCACTCTTCGAGATAATTGAGCGCACGATTGAGCACGCGAAGCAAATCAAGTCCCCCTATCAGACCGAAACGGCCGGGAGTGCGTTCACTCCCGACCGTTCTTGTTGTTGTTCTACGCCAGGCCGCGTCAGTTCATCTTGACGTCGAGTTCCTTGGCGACGAGATCGAGCACCTCCTGCCCGACCCGGCCCTTGGCCCATTTATATGTCGGCTGCATCGCCTCCTGCCACGCCTTGCGGTCGGCATCGGAGAGATAATGCAGCGTGGTCTTGCCCGACTTCTTGATCTCGGCGAGCGCGTCCTCGTTCTCCTGGCGCGCGATCGAGTTGGTGTAGTCGGTGGCCTCCGCCATCGCCTTCTCGAGCTGGGTGCGGATGTCCGGCGGCAGGCCGGACCAGAATTTCGAATTGACGATCACTGCGTATTGCAGATGCGCGTGATAGGACACAGTGATGTCCTTCTGCACCTCGTAGAACTTCTGCGTCAGGTAGTTCGAGGCCGTGTTCTCGCAGCCGTCGACAACGCCGGTCTGCAAGGCCTGATAGACTTCGGAGAACGCCATGATCTGCGGGATCGAGCCGACGAGACGGAAATACTGGTCGGCGATTTTGGAGCCGGAGATGCGGAACTTCAGCCCCTGGAAGTCGGCGGGCTTCATCAGCGGACGGCTTGAGGACACCATGTGGAAGCCGTTGTCCCAATAGGCCAGACCAGTGATGCCTTTTGCCTCCAGTTTCTGGAACAGCCACTTGCCAACGGTGCCCTTCATGGCGGCGGCGTAGGTCTCGTCGTCCTTGAACAGCCAGGGAAGGTCGAGCGCCTCGAACTCCTTCACCCCGAGCGGCGCGAATTTCGCGGTCGAGGGCGCGAGCATCTGCACCGAACCGAGCTGGAGCGCCTCGATTTCCTCCTTGTCCTTGTAGAGCGAGGAGTTCGGATAGACCTCGATCTTGACCTTGCCGTCGGTGTATTTCTCGGCGAGCTCCTTGAACTTGAGCGCGCCCTTGCCCTTGGGCGTATCGTTGGCGACGACGTGGCTGAACTTGATGACGATCGGGCTCTGGGCCTGCACCGCAGCAGGGGCCAATATGAACGTCGAGACGAGCGCAGCCGTGGCGGCCGCAAGCAGCAGTTTGCGCATTAGGTACCTCCCAACAACCTTTAGGACCGGTTCTTTTTGGTTTTCCAGTCCCTTTAGTGGCAGCAAACCACCAGGCGAACAACTAGACCTAAGCCCAATTTGCCGCAGCCAAATCACCTTGACGGCTTTTGTATACGCAAGTTTGCGCCCGCTCCAGCCCCGACGGGCGAGCGCTTATGTCGCATCGGCGAACGAAGTTAACCCTTGCGCTGGGCGACCATGAACAGCCGCCGGAACGGAAACAGCGTCTGCCCCGCCGCATTCTTCGGGTAGGCCTTCGCGACGCGCGTTCCATAGTCGGCCTCGAAGGCTGCCTTCTCTTCGCCCTGCAGGACGTCGAGATAGCGCGTCAGCCAGGTGCCCTTGGTCCATTCCTTGACGGGATTTTCGCCTTCCAGGACCTGGAGATATTCGGTCTCCCAGATGTCGATATTGGCCGACATCGGAGCGAGAAGATCGTGATAGAAGGCCGGTCCCTCGACCGGCGGCGGGGTGACGAGATGCTCGACCTTGGCCCGCCACGGACCGTTCAGCGCGGTCTCGCCGATCAGCACATGCGAGGGCGCGGTGAAGTTGCGCGGCATCTGCACCGCAAGCATGCCGCCGGGGGTGACCTTCTGCATCAGCGAAGGAAAGAGTGCCGCATGATTGGGCAGCCAGTGCAATGCGGCATTGGAATAGATCAGGTCGTATTGCTTCGGCGGGCGCCAATGGCCGAGATCCTCATGTGACCATTCCACCTCCGGCGCCGCCATGCGGCCGGCGGCGACCATCTCGGCCGAACCCTCGACGCCGGTGACGGCAGCATTCGGCCAGCGCTCCTTGATCAGTTTCGTGACGTTGCCGGCACCGGCACCGAGATCGGCAATATCAGAGACGGCAAAATCCGGGATGCGCATCAAGAGATCGACCGCCGGCCTCAAGCGGTGGCCGGAGAATTTCAGATATTGCTGCGGATCCCACACCATCTTCGCGAACCTGTTTTTCGTGTTTCCTTCGCCTTGGCTCTTCGTTACCACTGCTCGTCCCGGTCGGGCAAATCGCTTCCGGGACAGGTTGGAAACGAACCGTAAGCACAACAAAAGCAAACAAGAGAGCGTATGACCATGGACCTCGGGCTCAAGTCGAAAACCGCAGTCGTCACCGGGGCGAGCATCGGCATCGGCCGCGCCATTGCCAAGGGCCTTGCCACTGAGGGCGTGCGCGTGGTGGCGGTGGCGCGGCGCAAGGACCTGCTCGACCAGCTCGTGCAGGAGACAGGCGCGGGACTGGTCACGCCGTTCGAGCAGGATGTGATGGCCAAGGACGCCGCCGAACGGCTCGCCGCCTTCGCGCTCAGGGAGCTCGGCCATGTCGACATCCTCGTCAACAATGCCGGCGGCAGCCGTCCGCTGCCGGTCGATGCGCCCGACAGCAAATGGGACGAAGCGATCGCGCTGAATTTCACCAGCTACCGCCGCATCGCGCATGCGCTATTGCCGCAGATGATGGAGCGCAACTGGGGCCGCATCATCAACATCACCGGCAAGTCCGAACCGGAAGGGCTGAACGCCGCCTTCGCCGCCAAGGCCGCCGTGCATGCCTGGGCCAAGGGCCTGTCGCGCGAGATCGGCAAGCACGGCATCACCATCAACTGCATCCCGCCCGGCCGCATCATGAGCGAGCAGATCCGCCGCAACTATCCGGCTGATTATCGCGAGCGCTTTGCGGAGGAGGAGATCCCGGTCGGCTATTGGGGCGAGCCGGAGGACCTCGCGGCGCTCGCGGTGTTTCTCGCATCACCCGTGGCGCGGTACATCACGGGCACGGTGATCCCGGTGGATGGGGGGCTGCGGAGGTATCAGTTCTGATCTGATCGCCGAGAGCGCACCCGCCGCCGCGGCGGCGGTGCGACCTCCGGCAAAAAACCGAAAAACAACCCCATGCAAAGTAGAAACGCGGTGGCCGGATGACGCGTTGCCCCTCCGCGCTACATTTGACACGTCGAGCAAATCACCAGCAATCTGCGATCATCGCACCATTCCGGAGCGAGCAGCTCCACGATCAACCCGGAAGCTTCCCTCACCCCGCCCGCAAGATCTCCGCGATCGCGGCACCCGCCGCGATCGTGCCAAGCTTGCCACCGACGTCGCGCGTCGCCTTCCCCTGCTCAATCGCTTTTTCTACCGCCGCCTCGATCGCGTTGGCGGCCTCCTCACAGCGAGCCGCACCGCTCCTCTCGCCGTGCCAGGCCAGCAGCAGTGCGGTCGACAGGATCAGCGACACCGGATTGGCGATATCCTTTCCTGCGATATCGGGCGCTGAGCCGTGCGCGGCCTGCGCCATGGCATGGCGGTCGCCGACATTGAGGGAGCCGCCGAGGCCGAGGCTGCCGGACAACTCCGCGGTGAGATCGGACAGGATATCGCCGAACATGTTGGTGGCGACGATCACATCGAAGCTGCCGGGGTTGCGCACGACATGCGCCATCATGGCGTCGACCAGGACGTCGTCGACCTCGAGGCCAGGATAGTCCCTCGCCGCCTCGCGGCAGATGTTCAGAAACATGCCATCGCCGATCTTGAGCACATTGGCCTTGTGCACGATGGTGAGATGCTTGCGCCGCTTCATCGCGAGCCGGCAAGCAGCGTGCGCGATGCGCTTGCAGCACAACCGCGTGATCCGGCGGAGCGAGATCACGACATCTGATGTGACCAGCAGTTCGCCATTGCCCTCTTCCATGTTGCGGTCGGCATAAAAGCCTTCGGTGTTCTCGCGCACAACGACGAGATCGAAATCGCCGAGCCTGCCGGGCCGCCCCTGATAGGTGCGCGCGGGGCGAATGTTGGCGAACAGATCGAGGTTCTTGCGGAAGTAACGCGACGGATTGATCTCACCGCGCGCCTCGTCCTTGAAATCGAAGGTCGCGGTCGGCCCGAGAATCAAGCCATCCGCAACTCGCACCACGTCCAGGAGCTCGGGCCGCACCGTCGTGCCGAACTGCGCAAGGCTGGCGTGGCCGATGGCATGCTCCTCGAGCCTGAGATTGAGCTGGAAGCGTTCGGACGCCACCCGCAGCACGCCCGTGGTCGCGGCCGTGATCTCCGGCCCGATGCCGTCACCCGGCAGAACCACAATTTGCATCGGTCATTCCTCTCAAGCCAGCTCGGTCCGATCATACGCCATGGCGCGCAATCATCGCCCGATCTTCGCGCATAGCCGTATGCAAGCATATGCCTGTGGCACGCAGCGCGGCCGTAGTACATGCCGGAAGCAACACTCAACCCACGCTTTGCGGAGACAGCGCAGGCAATGACAATCACGTCACCTGCGCTCACGAAGGAGCCCGAACGTCCCATCGCCGACGGCCTGCCGGCCGAACGCCGGCGCTGGGCGGTCGCCGCGATCTTCACAGCGCTTGCGATGGCCTCGCTCGATACCGCGATCGCCAATATCGCCCTGCCCGCCATCGCGGCCGATCTTCATGTCAGTCCCGAGCAGGTGGTCTGGGTGGTCAACGTCTACCAGATCGCGCTGGTCGCGACGCTGTTGCCACTGGGAGCGCTCGGCGAGATCGTCGGCCATCAGCGCATCTATCTCGGCGGGCTTCTCCTGTTCACGATCGCATCGCTGCTCTGTGCGGTGGCCTGGTCGCTGCCGAGCCTGCTGGTGGCGCGCACGCTGCAGGGCCTCGGCGCCAGCGGCATCATGAGCGTCAACACGGCTCTCGTGCGCTTCGTCTATCCCGGGCGGATGCAGGGCCGCGGCTTCGGCCACAACGCGCTGGTGGTCGCGACCGCCTTCACAATCGGGCCGTCGATCGCGTCCGCGATCCTCGCCCTCGGGCCGTGGCCCTGGCTGTTCGCGGTCAACATTCCCTTTGGCCTCGTCGCCATGGGCATCGGCTTTGCGATGCTGCCGAAGACGCCGCGCGCCGATCATGGCTTTGATTTCCTCGGCGCCGTGCTGGCGGCGATCTGCCTCGGCCTTTTCATCACCGGCATCGGCAGCGCGGCGCATAATCTCTCCCCTCGCCTCGTCGCGGTCGAGCTGGTCACGGCGCTCGTGATCGGCTTCATCCTGACGCGCCGGCATGCCGACCATCCCGCGCCGATGCTGCCGATCGACCTGTTCAGCCGTCCGATGTTCGCGCTGTCGGCCGCGACCGCGGTCTGCTCGTTCGCCGTGCAGGGCCTCGCCTTCGTCTCGCTGCCGTTCTATTTCGAGGACGTGCTGGGACGCTCCCAGGTCGAGACCGGCTTCTTCATGACGCCGTGGCCGCTGGTGGTCGGCATCATGGCGCCGATCGCGGGACGCCTCTCCGACCGCCACGCGGTCGGACTGTTGGGCGGCATCGGGCTCGTGCTGCTCGGCATCGGCATGGCGCTCTTGGCGACGCTTCCGGCCAATCCTTCCATCCTCAACATCATCTGGCGCATGGTGATCTGCGGCATGGGGTTCGGCTTCTTCCAGGCGCCGAACATGAAGGCGGTGATGTCAAGCGCACCGCCGCACAGAAGCGGCAGCGCGAGCGGCATTGTCGCCACCGCGCGCCTGACCGGACAGACGACCGGCGCGGCGCTCGCTGCGCTCTGCTTTGCGCTTGCGGGGCATGACGGCGCGACCGTCGCCCTGGCGCTCGGCGCCGGTTTCGCCGCGCTCGGCAGCGTGATGAGCTTCCTCAGGCTGGCGGTGAAATAGGCTGCGACGCGGACGCGACCGTTGCCGGGATCGGCATTTGCTCGTCCAAAGCAGCCAGGCGCGCATCGATGGCGTCGATGACCCGCCGCGAGAACGGCCCGAGATGCGCATAGGCCGCGATCATCGCGACCGCGACCCGGGCCGACGACGTGTCGCGCTTGGCGCAACTCAGGAAGGTTTTCCAGAGCGGGCCGTGCGCTTCGGGAATGGCTGACGTCACGCGATGCACGGTTTCCAGTGCACGTACCTTGTTGCGAATGTCGCCCTCGGGAAGCTCCGGCCGCTGCCGCGAGCGGTCGAGCAGCGTCATCAACCGGTCGATACGACTCGCATAGGCAGCCGGGTCATAGATCTTCTCCAGAACTTGCCTGTAGTCCGTCAGGATGTCGCGCAGCGGGCGAACCGGGTCGAAATTGATCCCGGCGGTGCACTGATCGCCACCGCTCATGGTCGATGCCGCCGAATCGTGGTTCGGCCGCAGCCGGCCTTCGCGGGCGAGACGTCGCGTCAGCTGCGTATTGGGCAAGGCAAAGAGCAGCCCGACCATGCAGACCGGAATGGCCGCGTCCTCGATGAACTCGATCATGGCCTCGGCCATCGAGACCTTCTCGCTGTCGAAGCCCACGATGAAGCCGGCGGTGACAAGCATCCCTGCCCCGTAGATCTTATGAATGCTCTCGGCGATATTGCGCCGCGTGTTCTGCTTCTTGCGCATCGCGACGAGGGTCGCCGGGTCTGGGCTTTCGATGCCGACGAAGATGCCGAAGAAATTGGCCTTGGCCATCATGTCCAGGAGTTCCGGATCATCGGCGAGGTTGACCGAGGCTTCGGTCGAGAATTCGAAGGGATAGTCGTGCGCGCGCTGCCATGCGGCGAGCTCGGGAAGGAACAGCTTGAGCGACTTCTTGTTGCCGATGAAATTGTCGTCGACGAAATCGAGATGGCCGCGGTAGCCCATCCGGTACAGCGTCTCGAGCTCGGTGAACATCTGCTGTGTCGTCTTGGTGCGCGGGACGCGTCCGTAGAGCTCGATGATGTCGCAGAACTCGCAGGTGAAAGGGCAACCGCGCGAATACTGCACGCCGAGATAGAGGTAGTCCTCGAATTTCAGGAGGTCGAAACGCGGCACGGGCGTCCTGGTCACGTCGGCCTGGAATTTCGGCGCGGTGAAGACGCCCGATCGCGCGCCGCTCTCCCAGGCGGCGACGAACTCGCCGATAACGCTCTCGGCCTCGCCCAGCACCTGAAAGTCGGCTCGCGCGTAGAGATGGGGGCTCGATGTCGGATCGGGGCCGCCGACGACGACGGGCTTCGTTTTTGCGCGGCAAAGCTCGATCAGCCGCAGCGTATCGGTTTGTTGCGGCAACATCCCGCCGGTGAAGACGACGTCCGCCCAGTCGAGATCGTCATCGCCAAGCGGCGTGGTGTTGCAGTCGATGAGACGTATCGTCCAACTCTCGGGTAACATCGCCGCGACGGTGATCAGCCCCAGGGGAGCTGCGGGTCGCCGGACGCCCATCAATTTGCAGGACTCGCCAAAACTCCAGAACGACTCCGCGGTGAACAGCGGATAGAGCATGAGCACGTTGCAAGGCCGCGGCACGTTCATGGACCCCCCTAAGGCTTTGTGCGGAGTGTATCAAAACACGCCCGTCTTGCACCCCTACAAGCGGAACTAACTCTCACTTTCTGTTCCAGTGAGAGTCAAACGCTGGAATTGTCATCAGCCGGGCGTCGTGACAGGCCGCTTTGCCGACGTTTCGGGACGAAGCGAACGACTCACCGGCGCCGGCATCCTCGGGGAACTCATCCGCGACCAAAGTCTATTCCGCCGGCGCTCGTTCAGGGGGAACCGAGCGGCGGCAATAGGCTTTTCCTGAGGGTATCCTCACGCGCAGGAGGTGTGTCATGAGCAAGTGGCAAGAGCGCGAAACGGTCCCCGATCTCTACAACCTGTTTCTCGCCGCCGTATTGTTCTTATCGCCGTGGCTGTTCAGGCTCACCAACGAGCAAGGCAAGGTTGACCTCTGGGTCACGGGCATCATCATCGGTTTGGTCTCGCTGGCGGCCGTCATCACCTATCGGGATTGGGAGGAATGGCTCAACGTCCTCATGGGAGCCTGGCTCATCGTTTCGCCCTGGCTCCTCGGATTCCCGCATACGCGGGCCATGCACATCAGCATCGGAATAGGTGTGGTCGTCGTGCTTCTGGCCCTGCTCGATCTCTTCCTCCACTACGAGAAGAGGCACCCGGAGGAATTTGCTTCGCCCGGCGGACAGGAAGGACCTCACCAATAGAGTGCGACGCAGCGCGACACGGCCCGGGACGTCATGAGTTGTACGCGTATTTCCAGTGCGCATCCCGCATAGCCGTTCGCGTGGCCGCAACACCGCGCAAGCGGCAATCTTCCTGCCGACCAGCAAAATTCTTCGGCCCAACCCCAGATTGTTGATTTGAAACGGTTCCGTTTGCCGGACAAATTGCGCGCCTTGGGCCTCATCGGTGGATGGGCCAATCAGGGGACTGCGATGGCAAACCTTACGATCAACGGAAAATCAATCACTGTCGACGTCGAGCCGGATACGCCGCTGCTCTGGGCGATCCGCGAGAACGTCGGCCTGACCGGCACCAAATATGGCTGCGGCATCGCGCAATGCGGCGCCTGCACCGTTCACATCGACGGAGTCGCGATCCGCTCCTGCGGCGTCGCGGTCAGCGAGGCCATGGGCAAGCAGATCACCACGATCGAGGGGCTGGCGAGCGGCGGCACGCTGCACAAGGTGCAGCAGGCGTGGATTGCCCATGACGTACCGCAATGCGGCTATTGCCAGAGCGGCATGATCATGGCGGTCGCGGCGCTGCTCAAGGAGAAGCCGAAGCCGACCGACGTCGATATCGACGAGGCCATCACCAATATCTGCCGCTGCGGCACTTTCCAGCAGGTGCGCGAAGCGATCCACACGATCGTGAACGCTTGAGGAGGCGGCCATGAACGAGCACGTTTCACCCGCGATGAATCGCCGTGCCTTCGTCATCGGCACCGCCGCGATCGGCACCGGCCTCGCACTCGGCCTCGACATTCCCTTCGGCGGTCCTGCCGTGGTCCGCGCCGCCGACGGCTCGCCCGAAGTGAACGCCTGGGTCGTGGTGCGGCCCGACGACACCGTGGTGATCCGCATCGCCCGCTCAGAGATGGGCCAGGGCTCGCTGACCGGCCTTGCGCAGCTCGTGGCCGAGGAACTGGAATGCGACTGGTCGAAGGTCACGACCGAATATCCAACACCCGGCCAGAGTGTCGCCCGCAAGCGCGCCTGGGGCGATTTCTCGACCGGTGGCAGCCGCGGCATCCGCAGCTCGCAGGACTACGTGCGCAAGGGGGGCGCCACGGCGCGCGTGATGCTGATCCAGGCCGCGGCCAATGAGTGGAAAGTGCCGGCGTCCGAATGCACCGTCAGCAAGAGCGTCATCACCCACACGCCGTCGGGCCGGACCACTACCTATGGCAAGGTCGCCGAAGCCGCGGCGAAGCTGACGCCGCCGACCGAGGTCAAGCTGAAAGATCCAAAGGACTGGACAATCGCAGGCAAAGGCTTGCAGCGGCTCGACACCGCCGACAAGACCACCGGCACGATGACTTACGGCATCGACGTCAAGCTACCGGGCATGCTGAATGCCGCGATCAAGGACTGTCCGGTGTTCGGCGGCAAGGTGAAGAGCTTTGACGAAGCCAAGATCGCCGGCATGAAAGGCGTCAAGAAGGTCGTCAAGGTCAGCGACAGTGCGGTCGCGGTCGTTGCCGATACCTGGTGGCACGCCAAGACTGCCCTGGAAGCGCTGCCGATCGTATGGGACGAGGGCGACAACGCAAAGGTCTCCAGCGAGTCGATCGCGAAGTGGCTGGCCGAGGGCCTCGACAACGAGCAGCCGGCCTATGTCGGCAACAAGAACGGCGACGCCAAGACGGCGATTGCAGGCGCCGCCAAGAAGGTCGAGGCCATCTACAACTATCCCTACCAGAACCACGCCACCATGGAGCCGATGAACGCCACTGCGCTCTACACGGCGGACAAATGCGAGGTCTGGTGCGGCACGCAGAACGGCGAGGCCGCCTTCGCGGCGGTGCTGGAGGCCTCTGGCCTGCCGGCAGAGAAGTGCGACGTGCACAAGCTGATGCTTGGCGGCGGCTTCGGCCGGCGCGGCCAGACCGACTATGTCCGCCAGGCGGTCGCGATCGCGAAGCAGATGCCGGGCACGCCGGTCAAGCTGTTGTGGTCGCGCGAAGAGGACATGGCGCACGGCAGGTATCATCCGATCACCCAGTGCAAGATGACCGGCGCGTTCGATGCCGACAACAATCTGGTCGCGCTGCACTACCGCCTCTCCGGGCAGTCGATCCTGTTCTCGCTCCGACCCGAGGCGCTGCAGAACGGCATGGATCCGGCCGCGTTCCAAGGCGTCGCCCAATCAGGCGAAGCCGCGTTCGGCTATTCGGTGCCGAACCTCCTGATCGAGCATGCGATGCGCAATCCGCACGTCCCACCCGGCTTCTGGCGCGGCGTCAACGTCAATCACAACGCGATCTACATGGAATGCTTCATGGACGAGTTGGCCCACGCCGCAGGCCAGGACCCGCTCGAATTCCGCCGCAAGCTGATGGGCAATCATCCCAAGCATCTGGCGGTGCTCAATGCCGTGGCGGAGAAGATCGGCTGGAGCAAGCCGGCTCCGCAGGGAGTCTATCGCGGCATCGCGCAGATCATGGGCTACGGCAGCTATGTTGCCGGCGCCGCCGAAATCTCGGTGACCGATGGCAGCAAGATCAAGGTGCATCGCATCGTCGCCTCCACCGATCCCGGATACATCGTCAATCCGGCACAGGTGGAACGCCAGATCGCGGGCTCCTTCGTCTTTGGCCTGAGCGCGCTGTTCTATGGCGGCTGCACCGTCAAGGACGGCCGCATCGAGCAAACCAACTTCGACACCTACAACTCGATGCGCATCAACGAGATGCCGAAGGTGGAAGCGGCAATGGTGCCGAGCGGCGGGTTCTGGGGCGGCGTCGGCGAGCCGACCATCGGGGTCGCGGCACCCGCGGTGCTCAACGCCTATTTCGCGGCGACGGGAAAACGCATCCGCTCGGCGCCGCTGCGCGACCAGAACATCACCTTCGCTTGAGAAGGCGCGGCTGTGGCGGCCCAAGGGCCGCCGCAGCATTTTCCGGATGACGCGCATGACGACCTACCCGGTGACACGGCGGAAAGCCGTCTTCGGCATCGCGGCCGCATCGCTGGCCCTGCCGGGGATTGCGCGCGCGCAAGGCATGGCGCGCCTCGTCGTGATCGGCGGCGGCTTCGGCGGGGCCGCCTGTGCCCGCGCGCTGAAGCGGAGCGAAACTGATTTGCAGGTCACACTGGTCGAGCCGAACAGCACCTTCACGGCCTGCCCGTTCAGCAACGCGGTGATCGCAGGCCTGCGCGAGATCGAGGCGCAGCAGTTCGGCTATGAGAAGATCGCCGCTGATGGTGTAACTGTCATCGCGCAAGCCGCGACCGCGGTCGATCCGCAAGCGCGGCGCGTTACGCTGGGCGATGGCTCATCCCTTCCCTATGACCGTCTCGTGCTTTCGCCCGGTGTCGACTTCCATTTCGCGGCCCTGCCCGGCTATGACGAAGCCGCAAGCCAAAAGATGCCGCACGCCTGGAAGGCCGGCGAGCAAACCATGCTGCTGCGCAGGCAATTGGAGGCGATGGAGGATGGCGGACTCGTCGCAATCGCGGTGCCCGCCAATCCCTCGCGCTGCCCGCCTGCTCCTTACGAGCGCGCCAGCCTGATCGCGCATTATCTCAAGACGCGGAAGCCCCGCTCGAAAGTCTTGATCCTGGACGCCAAGGACAATTTCACGCAACAGAAGCTATTCGAGAAGGCATGGGTGGAGCTTTACGGCGGCATGATCGAGCGCGTATCGCTGTCGCAGGGCGGCCGCGTCACCTCCGTCGATCCAGCGAGCAACACTGTCATCACCGAATTCGGCAATTACACCCCGCAAGTCGCCAACGTCATTCCGCCGCAGCGCGCCGGGCGCATCGCGGCGATTGCCGGGGTAGCGGATACGACCGGCTGGTGCCCGATCGATCCCATGACGTTCGAATCCAGGCTCCTGCCGAACGTCCATGTCATCGGCGATGCCTGCCTCGGCGGCGGCATTCCGAAATCGGCCTCAGCCGCGAGCGCGCAAGGACGGAGCTGCGCGAAGGCGATCATCGATCTCTTGGCTGGCCGAGCGCCACAGACACCGCGGCTGACCGGCGTCTGCTACAACACTGTCGCGCCCGCTTACGGCTTTTCGCTCGCCGGCAACTATCAGCCGAAGGGTGACATCTTTGCAGAAGTCGAGGGCGGCGCCACCAGCCCCCTCGACGCACCGCCCGAACGACGCGCCCGCGAGGCTGCGGACGCCGAGCGCTGGTTTCAATCCATCACGGCGGCGACCTTTGGCTAGAGCGATGCTCCATATCGCCGCGCTGATCGTGGCAAGCTTTGCGCTTTCCGCCGGCGCGAAGGCGCAGGCGCCGGTGTCCTATACCATCGTTGGCGACGGCATTCCGGAGTCGCTCACTGGTTCGCCCGGCGATGCGGCGCGCGGGCGCGCCTTGGTGCTCGATCGCAGCACGACCTGCATCCTCTGCCATTCCGGGCCGTTTCCGGAAACCCGGTTCCAGGGCGATCTGGCGCCTGATCTTGCAGGCGCGGGGAACCGCTGGTCGACAAGTCAGTTGCGGCTGCGATTGGTGGACGCATCGCAGTTCAACCGAAAGACCATCATGCCGTCCTACTATCGCACTGACGGGCTCGTTCGCGTCGGCCGCAATCTTGGCGGCAAGCCGATCCTGAATCCGGGCCAGATCGAGGACATCGTGGCCTATCTTGCAACGCTTCGGGACTAGGACAGGGAATGCCAAGCACACGTCGGCAATTATTGCACCTCACGGTCGCCGCCGCGACGATCCCCATCGTCACGGTCCGCCGGCTCGAGGCGACACCTGCGATGCTCAGCACGGCGATCCGCAACGTCGTTGGCGAAGCACAACTGCGCAGCGGCAAGATCAGGCTCGACATTCCGCCGCTGGTCGAGAACGGCAACACCGTGCCGATGACGGTCAGCGTGGCAAGCCCGATGACGGCAACCGACTACGTCAAGAGCATCCACGTCTTCAACGAGAAGAACCCGCAGCCAAACGTCGGCAATTTCCATCTCGGCCCATGGGCCGGGCGCGCGCAGGTCTCGACCCGGATCCGGCTCGCCGACAGCCAGAAGGTGGTCGCGATCGCGCGCCTGTCCGACGATTCCTTCTGGCAAGTTGCGGCCGATGTCGTCGTGACGCTTGCCGCCTGCACCGAGGAGGTGAACTGATGGCCTCGGCCCTGATCAACGTTCCCCCGAAAGCCAGGCGCGGCGATGTGATCGAGATCAGGACGCTGACCTCGCACATCATGGAGACCGGTTTTCGCCGCACGGCGGCCGGCGACCTCGTGCCGCGAGACATCATCACGACCTTTACCTGCCGCTACAACGGCACCGAGATCTTTCGCGCCGACCTCTTCCCGGCGATCGCAGCAAACCCGTATCTGTCGTTCTTCACGGTCGCCAGGGAGAGCGGCAGGTTCGAGTTCGAATGGATCGGCGACAACGGCTTTGTATCGACCGCGTCGGCGTCGATCACGGTCGAATGAGTCTTGCACGCACGATAGTCGCTACGATGATGCTGCTCGTCGCCGCACCTGCGCTGCTCGCCGGCGAAATCCCGCAGGATGAGCGCCGCTCCGGCTATTCCTTCATGGGACCCGACACGCGCGCGATGCAGGACGACGATACGTCCAATCCAGGCATGCTGTTCGTGATGGACGGCGAAACACTGTGGAAGACGAAAGGCGGCAGCGCCGGCAAGGCGTGCGCCGATTGCCATGGCGATGCGCGCGAGACGATGAAGGGCGTCGCCGCGCGCTATCCCGCCTTCGACAAGACGCTCGGTCGCCCCGTCACGCTCGGCCAGCGTATCAATCTCTGCCGCGCCAACCATCAACAGGCAACGTCGCTGCCTTACGAGAGCCGAGACCTGCTCGCGCTCGAAGCCTTCGTCGCGCACCAGTCGCGCGGGGTCGCGATCACGGCCGGCGACGATCCCGAGCTCCAACCGTTCGTAGACCAGGGCCGCGCGCTCTTCATGCAGCGACAGGGACAGCTCAACCTCGCATGCGCTAATTGTCATGACGACAACTACGACAAGCATCTGGCGGGCGCACCGGCCACGCAGGGGCAGCCGACCGGCTACCCGCTCTATCGCCTGGAATGGCAGACGCTGGGATCACTGGAGCGGCGTTTGCGAAGCTGCATGACCGGGGTCCGTGCCCAAGCCTATGACTACGGCGCGCCGGAGCTGGTCGCGCTCGAGCTCTATCTGATGGCGCGGGCGCGCGGCATGCCCATGGAGAGCCCGGCCGTGCGGCCTTGATCCGCAGAGGAATATTAGGACTAGGCAGGCGCGACGCGGACGCTAGTATCCCCTCCCAAGAAACGAGTCACAGGGAGGACAGACGTGGCTGACCATCGTATTTCGCGCCGCACGCTTTTGCAGGGGACCGCTGCGGCTGGCGCGCTCAGCCTGACCGGATTCCCGGCTCATGCCGAGGTCAATTGGAAGAAATATGCCGGGACCAAGCTGGAGGTGATGCTCATCAAGGGCCCGCGCGGTGACAACCTGCAAAAGAACATCAAGGAGTTTACCGATCTAACCGGCATCCAGGTGGAATCGGAGCAAATTCCCGAGCAGCAGCAGCGCCAGAAGGTCGTCATCGAGCTCACCTCGGGCAGGCCGAGCTTCGACGTCGTGCATCTCAGCTATCACGTGCAGAAGCGGCAGTTCGAAAAGGCCGGCTGGCTTGCCGACATCACGCCCTTCATGAAGGATCCGACGCTGACCGCGCCCGATCTCGTCGAGAGCGATTTCTCGGCCGCAGGCCTGCAATACGCCAAGAACGACAAGGGCCAGATGCTGTCGCTGCCCTGGTCGGTCGACTATTTCATCCTCTACTACAACAAGGAGTTGTTCCAGAAGAAGGGCGTTGCAGTGCCCAAGACGCTGGACGAGATGGTCGCGGCCGCCGAGAAGCTTACCGATGCCAAGGACGGCATCTACGGCTTCGTCGGACGCGGCCTGCGCAACGCCAACATGACGTTGTGGACCAACTTCTTCCTCGACTATGGCGGCGAATTCCTCGACGCCAAGGGCAACATCCTGACTGACGGCCCCGAAGCCGTCGCGGCGACGAAGCTTTACCAGACGCTGCTGACGAAAGTCGCGCCGCCCGGCGTCGCCGGATTCAACTGGATGGAGTCGATGGCCTCGTTCACGCAAGGACGTTCGGCGATGTGGATCGACGGCGTCGGCTGGGCGCCGCCGCTGGAGGATCCCGCCGCCTCGCGCGTCGTCGGCAAGGTCGGCTACACCGTCGTGCCTGCCGGGCCGAAAGGACAGTACTCGGCGACTTACGGCGACGGCATCGGCATTCCGGCGGCGAGCAAGAACAAGGAAGCGGCCTATCTGCTCTGCCAGTGGGCGGTTTCGAAGGCGCAAGGCGCGCGGCTGTTGCAGGCCGGCGGTGGCGTGCCGTTCCGCAACTCGATCCTGAACGATGCCGAGGTGCAGAAGGGCGTCAAGATGCCGGCGGAGTGGCTGCAATCGGTGATCGATTCCGCCAAGATCAGCAAGCTCGGCCTGCCCGTGGTGATCCCGGTCGCCGAATTCCGTGATCTCGTCGGTGCCGCGATCACCGCGACCCTGGCCGGCGCCGATCCCGCGACCGAGCTGAAGAAGGCCCATGAACAGTACCGACCGATCCTGGAGCGTAGCGAGAAAGCGTGAGTGCGTTGACACAAACTAATCCGGCCGCGGCACAATCGGATGCCGCGCCGGAGAAGGAGTTGCGGCCACCGTCCTACTGGCCGTTCGTGGTGCCGGCGCTCGTCGTCGTGCTCGCCATCATCATCTTCCCGTGGCTGTTCACGATCTGGATGAGCCTGAACGAGTGGAAGGTCGGCTCGCCGACCACCTTCGTCGGGCCTTCAAATTATCTGCGGCTGACGAGCGATCCGCGCTTCCTCGAGTCGGTGGGCCACACCATCGTCTACACCGTGCTGTCGGTGGTGCTGCCGCTGGTCCTCGGCACGCTCTCGGCCGTGGTGTTTCACCAGAAATTCCCGGGGCGCGGCTTCCTGCGCGGCGTCTTCATCATGCCGATGATGGCAACGCCCGTGGCGATCGCGCTGGTCTGGACGATGATGTTTCATCCGCAGCTCGGCGTGCTGAATTACCTGTTGTCGCTGGTCGGCCTGCCGGCGCAGCTCTGGGTGTTTCATCCCGCAACCGTCATTCCCTCACTGGTGCTGGTCGAGACCTGGCAGTGGACGCCGCTGGTCATGCTGATCGTGCTCGGCGGTCTCGCTGCGATCCCGACCGAACCTTACGAAAGCGCGCAGATCGACGGCGCCAATCTCTGGCAGGTGTTCCGCTTCATCACCCTGCCGCTGATCATGCCGTTCCTGTTCATCGCCGGCATGATCCGGATGATCGACGCGGTGAAAAGCTTCGACATCATCTTCGCCATCACGCAGGGTGGACCGGGCTCGGCGTCGGAAACCATCAACCTCTACCTCTATAGCGTCGCCTTCACCTACTACGACCTCGGCTACGGTTCGGCGATCGCGGTGGTGTTCTTCCTGCTCATCGTCGCACTCGCTGCCCTGATGCTTTACATGCGCCAGCGCATGCTATGGACCGAAATCGCGAGGGGCGCATGACCCCACGTCAGATCCTTGGCCAAATCGGCCTCTGGTTTTCGGTCCTCGTCATCGTGTCGCCGGCGATCCTGTTCTTCCTGTGGATGGCCTCATTGTCGCTCAAGTTCGAGGTCGACAATGCCGCCTACCCGCCGGTGTTCATCCCCGAGCATATCGCCTGGAAGAACTATGTCGACGTGCTCGCCTCCAACCGCTTCCTGACTTATTTCTTCAACAGCCTGATCGTGACCGGCAGCGCGACCGCGCTGGCGCTGATCGTCGGCGTTCCCGCCGGCTACGGCATCGCGCGGATGGCCGCGCACAAATCCGCGATCGTGATCCTGATCGCCCGCATCACGCCCGGCCTGTCCTACCTGATCCCACTGTTTATCCTGTTCCAGTGGCTCGGATTGCTCGGCACGCTGGTGCCACAGATCATCATCCATCTCGTCGTGACGGTGCCGATCGTGATCTGGATCATGATCGGCTATTTCGAGACCACACCGATGGAATTGGAAGAGGCAGCGCTGATCGACGGCGCGACACGCTGGCAGGTGTTCAGCCACGTCGCTCTTCCGATCGCGAAACCCGGCATCGCCGTCGCCTTCATCCTGGCCGTGATCTTCTCCTGGAACAACTTCGTCTTTGGCATCGTGCTGGCTGGACGCGAGACGCGCACCCTGCCCGTCGCCGTCTACAACATGATCTCGTTCGACCAGTTGAGCTGGGGCCCGCTCGCCGCCGCAGCGCTGATCGTCACCTTCCCGGTGCTGCTGCTGACGGTGCTCGCGCAGCGGCAGATCGTCGCCGGACTCACTGCGGGAGCAGTGAAAGGCGGATAAGCACCTTTCATCGCCACCTGACCAAGCCGAACGAGCGATGAGGCGATCCGCCGCGCACGCAGCAATCATCCCGAGGAAGAAAAGATCCGGACCATGGGACCAAACACAGGCGACGCCGACCACGCCAAGCGCAGCCACGCGATGTCCTGCGCGTCGAAAGCCGCAGCCAGCCTGGCCCTCTGCGCGATCGTGTTGTCCGTGAGCGGCGGATCATCGACAGCGGACGAGGCGCTTCAAGGCCCCTGCGCGAGTCTTTCTGGACGAACGATCCCGGCTCGACTGATCGGGCTTCCCAGCGGGGACGCCACTGTCACGTCGGCCAGCTTCACGCCGGCGGCGGCGGCAAAGGCGGCCGCTCCCGCGACGCCGGACTTCTGCAAGGTGACGGGCACCATTGCGCCGATCGACCCGGCTGCACAACTGATCAACTTCCAGCTCAACCTGCCGGCCGCGTGGAATGGCAAGCTCTTGCAATATGGCGGCGGTGGTTACAACGGCACTCTGGTGAGCGGCCTTGCCCCCTTGCGCGATGCGGCCCCCGACGATGCGCTGCCGCTGACGCGCGGCTATGCCACGCTCGGCACCGATTCCGGGCATCAGGCCGCGAGCTTTGCGCCCGACCGCATCGGCAAGTTCGGCCTCAACGACGAGATGCTGACCAACTACGGCTATGCTTCCTACAAGAAGGTGCGCGATGTCGCCGTCGCGCTCATCGGCGCGCTCTATTCGAAACGCCCGGCCAGGATCTACTATTTTGGCGGTTCGGAGGGCGGCCGCGAGGGGCTCACGATGGCCCAGCGTTTTCCGGCCGATTATGACGGGATCGTCAGCGTAGTACCCGTTGTGCAGCTCTCGATGCTGTTCCAGTCCTACATCCCGAACAATCTGCCGCAATTCAGGGGTGGCTGGCTCAACCCGGCCAAGAGCGAGACGCTCGCGAAGTTCGTCGCGAATGCCTGTGACGAGCTCGACGGCTTGCGTGACGGCATCGTCAGCAACTATCTGGCCTGCCAGCCAAAGGTGAACGTGCGGGCGCTGCGTTGCCCGGAAGGGGCGGACGCCGGCGACGGCTGCCTGTCCGACGCGCAGATAGCAGCGGTTCAGACCGTGCACGCACCACATCCGTTCCCCTTTCCGATGGCGAACGGCGTCACGACCTATCCTCAATGGCTTTACGGCAACGAGATTACACCGGACCCACAGCGGATGACCATGACGCGCTGGGTCATGGGAACGGCGGCGCCGACGGAGCAGCTCGATGTCGCCACGGTGTCGCAGCACTGGCTGTACGGCAGCAATGCCGTACGCTTCTTCCTGACGCGCAACGACAAATTCGACGTGCGTACCTATCGTCCGGAAGACTTTCGGGCCCGCGTCGAGGAAGTGTCGAAGATCCTCGATTCCACCGATCCGGACTTGTCGGCCTTCTTCGCCCATGGCGGCAAGCTGATCCTGCGCGAGAACATGGCCGACCTCGCACAAAGCCCGCTCGCCGGGATCAACTATTTCCAGTCCGTCGTGGCGCGGCTTGGTGAGGCGACGGTCGAGGCTTCAGCACGGCTCTATGTCTCGCCCGGCTCGACCCACACGGGGCAAGGCACGAGCGTGCTGGACGGCTCCGCGATCCCGACCATGGTCGACCTGCTCGAACCGCTCGACCGCTGGGCGAGCGACGGCGTCGCGCCGGCTGACGCACTGGTCCAGACGTCGAAGGAGCCGGCGCCACCCTTCACGCTGAAAGCAGCCCGGCCGATGTGCCGCTATCCGAACTATCCGCACTATACCGGCGGCGAGAAGGCGGCGGCCGAAAGCTACATCTGCAAGGTATCGACGCCCTGACAAACGGGCGGGCGGCGATCGGCCGCGGGCGCCTTCTCGCTCTAGTCATACCGCCGCCGGCGCGCTCTACCTGGCGTTGACGCAAAGTTTGCACGGGCATATGCTACGATATGTAGCGCTACTTGATGTGACGCGCCGAACCACGAGAGACGTCAGATGTCACCTCGTCCCCTGATCCCGCGCCGAAAGCTGTTTGGCAATCCGACCTACGTCGGCGCCAAGTTATCGCCGGATGGCAAATTGCTGTCCTGGCTCGCCCCTGTCGACGGCGTTCTCAACATCTGGGTCTCGCCCGTCGATAGCATTGCGGCAGGACAGCCCGTGACGCGCACCAGGGGCAGACCGATCAACTGGCAGGATTGGAGCCCGGACGGCCGCTACATCATGTTTCTCAACGATGAGAACGGTGACGAGAATCTGCACCTGTTCGTCGTCGATCCCAACACTCTGGAGCTCAGGGATCTCACGCCCTTTGCCAATGTCCGCGCTTTGCCGACCTATTGGTCGCGCGTCGTCCCCGACAAGATCGCCATTGGTCTCAATGATCGCGACGTGCGATGGCACGATGTCTTCCTGCTCGACCTTGCAACCGGCGAGCGCACCCTAGTCTGGGAAAATCGCCAGGAGTTCGACCACGTGGGGCTCGACTGGCAGTTGAGGCCCCGCCACGGCCGCAGCAACGCGCCCGACGGAGGCACGCGGCTTTGGCGCCTCGATGACGGGAAACTCACGCATTGGCGCGACGTCCCGTTCGAGGCCTTTGCGAGTACGCGGCTCTGGACGTTCGATGCTGCCGGCGGCCACCTTCATATGAGCTCGAGCCTGGAGCGCGACAAATCGGCGCTGGTGCGGATCGACTGGGCGACGGGGGAAGAGCGCGTCCTGTTCAAGAGCGACAGCGCCGACGTAACCGGCGCCATCTTCAACGCCCGAACGTTCGAACCGGAAGCGGTTTGCATCGACCCCGGCCGGCAGGAATGGACGGCCTTGACACCGGCGGTGACGAGCGAACTCGACCTGATCCATGCGGAGCTTCCCAGGCATGCATTTCACCTCGAGAGCCAGAGCATTGACGGCCGTCGGTGGATCGTGGGCAGTCATGCACCGGAGCAGCCGGTCACCTATCATCTCCTTGACCGCGACAGGCAATATCTCACCGAGCTGTTCACCGCGCGGCCGGAGCTGAAGTCGTATCGGCTGGCGCCGATGCAGGCGGTGCAGGGCAAGTCGCGCGACGGCCTCACCCTGGTCTCTTACCTAACGCTGCCCGCGGATATCGACGGCGACCGCCCACCCCGGCCGCTGCCGATGGTCCTCGTCGTCCACGGCGGTCCCTGGGCTCGCGATATCTATGGCTATCGTCGCGATCACCAGTGGCTGGCCGATCGCGGTTACGCCGTGCTGTCGGTGAACTATCGCGGCTCGACCGGCTTCGGCAAGGCGTTCGTCGCAGCCAGCGAAAAAGAGCACGCCCGCAAGATGCACGACGATCTCATCGACATGGTCGATTGGGCGATCGCGGAGGGCATCGCGCAGAAGGACAAGGTCGCGATCTTCGGAATGTCCTACGGCGGATTGGCTTCGTTCGTCGGCGCGACCTTCACGCCGGAGGCGTTCTGCTGCTCCATTCCGGTCGTCGGCATTTCCAATCTCAAGACGCTGCTGGAATCGATGCCGCCCTACTGGGCCGGCTTCGCAGAATTCATGTATCGCAGCTACGGCGATCCGCGCACCGAGGAAGGCCGCAAGCTGCTTGCGGAGCGCTCGCCGATCAACAAGGTCGACAACATCAAGAAGCCGATGCTGATCTTCCATGGCGCCAATGACGTGCGATGCAAGGTGGCCGAAAGCGACACCATCGCCGCTGCCATGCAGGCCAAGAACATTCCGGTGACCTACATCGTCTATCCCGACGAGGGACACGGCTTCCAGAGACCCCCCAACCAGTTTTCCCACCTCGCCATCACCGAGGCCTTTCTCGCACGCCATCTCGGCGGCGCCTGCGAGCCGGTCGGGCAGGATTTCGAAGGATCAAGTCACGAGGTTCGCGCGGGGGCTGATATCCTCTCCGATCTGGGCGTGGCCTGAAGAAAAGCGGCCGGGCGACATGGCGCCACCCGGCCGCGATCATGCTGGCTAAAGCGTGATGGCATTAAGTTCGATAGCCTGAATTTTTGAGGTAGTTGGCGCATTCCTCGGGGGTGAAGGCATC